>NC_010001.1:2268000-2571000 GCF_000018685.1 Lachnoclostridium phytofermentans ISDg
GCTTCTTTACGACCAGGTTTTGCAGGTATAAAACCTTGTTCCATGTCTCGGATGCTGTTAAGCGCGTAAGCGATGGCTGTGACACCTACTGTTTCAAGTAATAATATAGGGACCGGCCACCAGTGGTTTTCAACATAAATCTGCGTACGTTGTATAAGTCCTAATGGGCATATAAGAGACAACGTCTCACTATTGATATCACCAATAGCTCGTATAAAATATAAAATACCAAATGCAACAAAAGAATACGCTATCGCACCACGCGAAGTTACGGAAAGCTGTGCAAACACCGCAGCGACTGCTGCGAAAAACAATCCTGCAGCCCCTATCGCTACACCAAAGAGCATAGAACCTGCAAGATCCATACTTTCTACTCTCATCGCAGCGAGGCCTAGCCCAGTCACTAAAGCAAGGGCAACATTTACAACAACCGCTGTAATCATTGTGGCATTTAAGTTGGCAAGCCTACCTGTTGGTAAGGAACGTAAAACTTCTGAGCGTCCTTTTTCTTCATCACCACGTGTGTGACGGACCACAAGAAAAACGTTCATTACTACGACAGCCATAATGACCCAAAGAAACATTGTGTTTGAGTACATCGCACCGACCGTGTAGTTATCCACGCCATAGATAGGACCCATCAAAGCAATCATGCCTGGGTTTTTTAATGTCTCGACAAACGCTTGTCTGGACGTGGCATCGAAATTGTTACCTAATGTTGGCGCAATAACAATCGAAAACAGTGCCAAAATTACAATCCAAAGAGAGGACACAATACGCTCACGTCTCAGTATGAACCGGACAAGCCTGCCGGAATAATCAAAATTTCCGCGCATAATTATTTACCTCCATTCGCATTGTAATGGCGCATAAACAAATCTTCCAAAGTAGGTGGTGTACTTTCAAGCTTTTTAACTCCGAATTTTGAGATATGAGAAATAACATTACCAATTTCTGCGGAATCAACTTGAAAGGATAAGCCTCCTTGTTGTTTGCTGATTCCATAAATGCCTTTCATGCTTTCAAGACTATCAATCGGATTTGCTGTTTCCACATTCATGGATACTCGAGTAAGATGACGGAGTTCACTTAATGTTCCTGTTTCAACCAGTTTGCCTTCCCTAATAATACCTACTCTATCGCAAAGCCGTTCCACCTCGGATAAAATATGGCTGGATAGAAAGATACCTTTTCCTTTATTTTTTTGCTCCAGCACGCACTCCTGGAATACTTGCTCCATGAGTGGGTCAAGTCCACTTGTCGGTTCATCAAGAATATAAAAATCAGCGTCGGACGCGAAAGCGGATACAAGAGCAACTTTTTGTCTATTTCCCTTTGAATATGTTCGGCATTTTTTTGACGGATCAAGGTCAAACATTTTAAGTAATTTTTCACGACGTTCTTTATCTTGTTTCCCGCGCAGGCTGACAAATAAGTCAATTACCTCACCACCTGTGAGATTTGGCCATAAATTTACATCACCTGGCACATAGGCTATTCTTTTGTGAATTTCAACAGCGTCTTTCCAGGCATCTAATCCAAATACTTTTGCGCTGCCCTCTGTCGCTTGAAGTATACCCAATAACACGCGAATGGTAGTTGTCTTTCCCGCTCCATTTGGGCCAATATAGCCAAACACCTCACCTTCATTTACTTTGAGGTTGATACCGTCAAGCGCGGTGAATTTGCCGAATTTTTTCGACAAATTAGTGGTTTCTAAACTAAGCATTGCCATTGAAATGCCTCCTTAATTATTTTGGAATCTATGCTAAAGGGCAGGGAAACAGATACCGCCTTCCCCAACCTATAAGCCAGAACTTAACGTAGCTTATACTGCTAACTGATATTACCTTTTACATATTACCTTTTATAGAAATATTTTTTCATAAAATCAAGGCACTCATAAAAATCCTTAATAAATACATCAACCTTATCCATATTATCATTCAAATGTAAATCGTTCGTTAATCCTTCTCCTGCCCACAGAATAAATTTGTTCAGTAATTTCGGATCAACATCATCTTTGAATTTTGAAACGTCGGTTCCGTCGAATACTTTCTCTGCGCGGACCTTTATACCGTCAGATATAAATGCTTTTATATCGTCCCTCACTTCCTCGTCGGTTTCAAAGAACATGCTTGATAAAAATGAAATGATTGCAGGATGTTTTTTCATCATGGCTATCTTTATATCTGAAACCATCTTTATTTTATCAAAAAAATCCGTGACGCTTTGATCCATCCCTCTTTCGATTTCTTCGATTAATAGTTTACCGCTAAGATTTACTAAGTACAGATATAAGTTTTTTTTACTACCGAAATAATACATGACCATTCCTTTTGCAATACCTGCTTCTTTAGCGATATCAGCAATAGAAGCTTTCTTATATCCATTTCGACCAAATGCGTTAAGTGCAGCGTTTATGATATGCTCTTGTTTTTCGGCGCGAAGGTTAAAAAAACTATCCAATTCTTCACCTCCCTATACATTAGTTAAATATGTTTGACCTATTCGTATAGAACGAATCGTTCTATATTGAGAATAGCAGTATTCTATGAATCTGTCAATATGCAAAGTGGTATATAATGGGATGACCTTCTTATGAATAATTCCGATGTTTAACTTCAATTCGAAATGTATATCTTGACGAAGGAATGTAGAAACCGCGCAGTTCTAAAAAACTTAATTGGAATACTTATACGATAGAAGAGTTGCTATCTAGTAACATCCTTGTTTACTTTATCCTCCAATACTTATAAGTTACAAGGATACAAGGAAAAGTAAAAGAAGACTGGAGACATAATATATAAAATTTATATCTTTGATTACATTTGTTAATATCATTGGCTTGTAGATATCATTGGTTTGTAGATATCATTGGTTTGTAGATATTGTTGGATACATATGTAAATACTTCTTGACATTTCTATCCCTCTTATTTATTATAAACATAACAGTGTTATGTATAAAAACGGTGATATGTTTATATGGAGGGATACCAAATGGCTAGAGAAGAGCAAAAGATACGTAGTGAGTTGATTCGGCAAAAGATTCTCGATACTGCGCTAGAGATGGGAATAGAAGAGGGATTTGAGGCAGTATCAATTAGAAAGATTATACAAAAGATGAAATATTCTACTGGTGTTGTCTATCATCACTTCAAAGATAAACAAGAGATTTTAGATGCCATCGAAGTAGCCGAGACAGGATGGTTACGGTCTCAAATTTTAGAATTATTAGATGATGAAAAAGATGTTATTACCAATATGAAGACAGTATTTCATCGGATACTTCTTTTGGCATTTGAGGAGCCTGAGAAATACAATCTAATTGTACTTCATAAATACAGTAGACGAAAATCTGATAAGCCAGAATGGATATCCAATATCAGTAGAAATTTAAAAGAAGGTATGGACGCAGGATTAATTAAGAAAATGGATTCTGATAAAGCTGCATTTTCCATCTGGAGCTCATTTCTTGGATTTAACCTTATGATATCGAGAGATACAGATTTAACCTTAGAACAAGCTCAAGCTTTATTTAATATTCAATTTGATATTATATTAGGAGGGATTCTTAATCATGAATAACGTAAAAATTGTATATGCAACGAAAACCAAACATTCAAAAAAGATTGCTATGGCCTTAGCGCAGGCGTTGAATGTTCAAGCAGCGGATATAGCAAGTAAACCAAACATTGGAACTGCTGACTTACTTTTTATTGCTAGTGGAATTTATGGAGGAACTAGTCTTCCAAGTTTATTAGAATTTGCAGAGAGTTTGGATAGAGAGAATATACAAAAGGTAGTATTCTTAACTTCCAGTGTTAAGAAAACACAAGGGCAGGATGCTGTCAGAAAAATCTTAGAGGAGAAAGGTATTCCGGTTGTGGATGAGATACATTGCCAAGGAAGCTTTTTATTTATGAAATTCGGGCATCCAAACAAAAGTGATATAGCGGAAGCTATTGAATCATCCCTGAAGATAATAAATAGGTGAATTAATGAGAAAGGCGGGTATATGGTTACTATAATTGCAGACGAAGGAAAAAATCAAATTGGAGCGGACCTTTATCAAGGCTTTATAAGCAAAGGGGTTCAAGCAGAATATATATCACTGGAGCATGTTGAGGTAAAGCCTTGTGTGAGCTGTGGTGGATGTACCTATAAGACATATGGTAAGTGTACTGTTCGCGATGATGGAGATTTTATTTATCCTAAAGTTATTCGCTCTGATGTAATAATATTTGTATCACCAATTACATTTGGGAGCTATTCTTTTAAGTTAAAGCGAGTATTTGATAAATTTGCTTTGATTATGGATCGTCATTATTTTGTGGAAAAGAAAGAATTAGTGAAAGGAGGTAAACTTGGCAGTAAGTTTAAGTTTTTTGCTATTGGAGACAAAGAAAATTGTATAGAAGAAGAAATAACAGCGTTTCAAAATCTCTTTCATGAGAATCTTGTTATTACCAAGGGAATCGGAAATTCCTATATTACAGAGAAATCACTTAGTGAAGGAATGAGAAATCAAATTATCGAGGAGGTTAGAAGTGCATGAAAAATATACTTTTTCTTAATGTCAGCCCCCGTCAGAAGGGAACTAGTTTTGTATTACTTCAAATGTGTATGGAATCTCTCTCTAAAAAAGGCCACAAGTGTAATTTAATGCATCTGTATCCTCATTTGAATGATCTAAGAAGTTTAAGAGAAGCTGTAGGATGTGCAGATACTTTAGTAATAAGTGGACCCTGTTATATTAATACTTATCCTGCCGATACAATAGCGCTATTAGAGGATTTAGCAGGGCATAGGGAAGTTCTGCGTGGACAGAACATGTACGGAATTATTCAAGGTGGAATGCCATACCCACATACGCATGAAAATGGATTATCCATGTTAGAGATATTTTGTAAGAAATGCGGTTTAACCTATAAAGGAGGATTTGTAATGGGATTAGGAGCAATACTTAATGGTCAGCCTATAACAAATTTACCGAATTCAAAAAAGATAATCAAGCAACTTCAAATTTTCTTTGAGCACATTGATAAAGATGAAGAGTCACCAATTCAGGTTTATCAGGAAGCGAGGTTTAAAGTACCATCTCTTGTCTATCGTGTTATGGCAGGTACGATGAACCGCAAAATTGATAAGGATTTAAAAAATCATGGAATTGATATAAAACGGAAGAGCCCATATCTCATATCAGAATAAATCCATAAAATCGACCCATTTGAATATTTTGTAAATGGACTTTGAACAGCAATCTCTTTAAATGGATATGAATACATGAAAAATATATTTGTTATTATTGTATTTTTAATGTTTTCACTACTGTTCACCACTAAAATTTTAGATACAGTGACGTGAAATAATCATGCTTAAAATCTGGAAATGTGGATTAGAGTGAGAAGTAATATAAACCGTTTATCTAATAGTTTAAATACTTAGCTGACACACATTGTCATATTTAATCGAGTATAATCTGATTAACAACTCATGAAGGAGAAAATTATGAAGTCCCAAGTAAACTTTAGTATTAAACCGACTTTAGAAGGGAAAAAAGTTCTATTAAGACCATTCGAAACGGGTGATTGGAAAATAATGATTGAGATATTAGAAGATTTAGAAGTAAAGAAACTAACAGGATCTGTAACAAGTGATGAGGAAGCAAATGAATTATTGGACGCTAGCAATAAAGAAAAGATAAAAGATTGGTATCAAAGCAGAAATCAACAAACAGATCGATTAGACCTTGCAATAGTTGATATAGAAACTGGTGACTTAGTGGGAGAAGTTGTATATAACGATTTTAATGAGGATACCTACAATGTAAATATAAGAATTTTAATTGGTCCATCAGGACGTAATCGAGGTCTTGGCACAGAGGCGATTTCTTTATTTATAGAGTATGGATTTCAGGTTCTTAATCTTCACAAAATTGAGTTAGAAGTATATAGTTTTAATCCTAGGGCAGAGAAATCATATAACAAAAATGGTTTTATTTTGGAAGGGATACGTAGAGAAAATTTTTGTTATAACGGTGAGTATATTGATACTAAATTATATGGAATATTAAAAAGTGATTTTAAAAATCGATAATTTCATGATATAAATTAGGAGAGCTAACGTGAAAACGAGAAAACTTACCTTTGATGAATGGACTTGTATCGCAGAGAAGAGAGTGATGCAAAAGAGGATGAATGAAACTTATTTTACAGGCATTGTAGGACTTATTTGTATTGATGAAGTAACAATACCACAACGATGGAATTTCCTTAATAAAGATGTTCTTGTTTGTGACAATGGGATGAAATGGTTATCGATGATACCTGAAAATGAATTCTACGTAATAACTGCAATGTTGGATTCGAAGGCCAATATAGTATTGTGGTATATTGATATGATTGCTGATTCTGGTATTGATGAAGATGGTGTCGCTTATTATCATGATTTATATTTGGATTTGGTTGTTTATCCTGACGGAAGCATATTTGAAGATGATATGGATGAACTTGAAGAAGCATTTTCTGCAAAAGAGATATCGAGAGAATTATTTGATCTAGCTATTAAAACGAATATAAAATTAAGAAATTCGTTGCTCTTAGATTGCAAAAAATTACGCGAAATATCATTTAAATGCCTAAATCATTTTTAATAGGATAAATTTTATCTTTTTAAATAAGAATAAATTTTATCATTTTAAAATATCTTGACATCAAGATATATTCGTGTTATAATTATCTTGAAATCAAGATAATTCGATTTAAGAATATTAATTAATCGATAGAAGAGGTGATGAAGTGACCGATCTTAATTTGAAATTAGTAATTGCAACAGCAAGATGTTATAATACCGTTTTTTCTAGAATTGAAAAAAATGTTCAAGAATATGGCCTTAACATTAGTGAGTTTGGAGTATTGGAGATGTTACTTCATAAAGGGGAACAACCAGTTCAGAAGATTGCTGAGAAGATTTTAGTCACGAGTGGAACCATTACTTATGTTCTAGATAAGTTGCAAAAAAAAGATCTTATTTATAGAAAGAAATGTGACAAAGATAAAAGAATTTTCTATATAAGCTTAACCCCAAAAGGTGAAGAGTTGATCTCTGATGCATTTACGAAGCATAAGAAATTTTTAGATGAATTATTTCAAGGACTTGATGATAATATTAAAAATGATATCGTTAATAATATGTTTACGCTAGTTGATACAGTTGGTAATTAAATCTCGTGGAAACATTTTATTAAGGGCAATAAGAATCATTGAAATTTAAAAGATATGATAATATTCGAGCATGAAAACAAAATAAGAAGTAATAAACCTAAAAATAATAAAACAATCAATAAATCAATAAATCAATAATTCAATAAATCAATATGGTAAACACTAATATAAATTAGTGAGGAAAGGAGATTTCTTATGATAAGAAAAATAGATAGTAAAACAATGGGTAAAAGTAATCTTGGATGGCTTAACAGCACTTTTCACTTTTCTTTTGCAGAATATTTTAATCCAACAAACATCAATTTTGGTGTGTTGAGAGTAATTAATGATGATTTGATTATACCTCATGAAGGGTTTGACACTCATCCACATCAAGATATGGAAATTGTATCGTATGTGATTGCTGGAGAATTAACACATGCCGATAGCATGGGAAATAAACGTACCTTAAAACGTGGTCAGGTTCAATATATGAGTGCTGGTACTGGGGTATTTCATAGTGAGCATAATTTAAGTGATGAAACTCTTAGATTACTTCAAATATGGATTTTCCCAGATAAAAAGGGGTATCAACCGAATTACGGAGATTATTTGTTTGACTGGGATCTAAGAAAAAATAATTGGTTGAATATAGTTTCAGGTAAGAATGGAGATGCACCAATTAAAATCAACCAGGATGTTAATATCTATGTCTTAGAGCTTGAAAAGGACATGGAGGAGAAGTTTGAGGTTGAGAAGGGAAGGCAGGCTTATTTAGTGCAGATAGAAGGTGAAGCAAATATTAATGAGGAGCACCTTAATGCAAGAGACGCAATGGAAATTAAAGAAGAAACAATTTCTATAAAAGCTATCGAGACTTCTCACTATCTAGTCATTGAAATGAGGAAAGATGGTATCTGATTATAATATTTTAAATTTTTAAATTATTGGAAATACTTATGTTAACACTATTGGATAACAATGTCTTTCCAAAATAAAAAAGTCGTGGGATTCCACGACTTTTTAGGTGAACTAAATGGATCGTAGAAAGAAAATAAAACAGTAATTGAGTATACTTAACAAGCCTGATGATACAGACTTTGTTCTTGTTTGCTTCCCTTTTCTATGCATAGATAAAATTACCTTCATGCAATTCTGATGTTAGTTTCAATCAAAATTGCATGAAGGTAATTTTAATGTTTGTTTCAATCAAAAGAAAAATTACTATGTCAATTATTAATTTTTTAATATCAATATCCTTTTGATGACTAATGGTATAGTAAGGGCAAAAATTTCAGCAATGATAAGTTGCATTATATAGCCTGCGACATCAAACATTTTATTGATTGTACCAATGCCATAAACAAATCCAATAAAAAAGTTAGTTATCATGAGAAGAATAAGAATAGAGGTTGCATTACTCCATAAAAAGCCTTCTCGTTTTTTAAGTATAAGAAAATATAGTAAGAAAAATAATATGATAATACATGTAGCGATAATTGAAAGAACTGCATAAATATCAAATTTTTTGATAGCCCAAGTCAAAAATTCGGGGTCAAATTCTCTGAAATTAGTATTTTTATCGATTCTGGCAAGGAAAACCGGACGTATTAAAATCATACCGGCGATACCTAAAATCGAAAGAACTGAGGATAGAAAGATATAACACAGATTCATCCATTTACTTTTTCCAAAACTTATAACACAATTAAAGATTACAACAAGGATAATGAAAATTGCAATTGGTGGTATCGATAATTTTAATCCCATAAGCACCTCACATAATGTATTGTAATATTCTAATTATTTAAAATATTGTAATATTATACCATATCAAATCGAGTATATTCAATCAAATTATGAGATTTGGAATGTTTACAAAGTTAATTAATATAATTAAATGAAACATACTTAAAAGGTATAGGTGGCATGAAGTTTCGGTTTGAAGATTTAAGAAAGGTTGATTACAAAGGATATATTAAAAGTAATTACAAAAAAATAATTGCGTGGGCAGTATTTTTTGCTTTTTGTTATGGATTAGGTAATGTGACAGCACGTGGTGTAGCTCATTACCAAGAAACATTTGCTGTGAATGAAAAGGTAGATAATTGGGGTCTAGGTTTCGGACAAGAAGGAACTCAACCAAAAGGTACTGTATCTGTGGAACAATTAAAGGAATATGATGCTTACTACATCGGTGCGAATACTGACAAAGTAATATATTTAACTTTTGATTGCGGCTATGAAAATGGTAACACAGCTAAAATATTAGATGCCTTAAAAAAACACAATGTTTCGGCTACTTTCTTTGTAGTTGGGCATTTTCTTGAAACTAGCCCTGACCTTGTAAAACGAATGGTAGCGGAAGGGCATGCAGTTGGGAATCATACCTACCATCACTACGATATGTCTAAAATCTCTAGCTTGGATAGTTTTCAAAAAGAAGTAGATGATGTGGCAAAACTATTTGAACAAATTACAGGACAAAAGTTGATGAAGTATTATCGTCCACCACAAGGTAAATACAGTACAGAAAATCTAAAATTGGCGAAAGAGCTAGGATATAAGACATTCTTTTGGAGTCTCGCTTATGTTGATTGGGATCAAAACAAACAGCCAACCAAAGATCAGGCATATAGTAAGTTATTAAAGAGAATACATAATGGGGCAGTAGTTCTACTTCATAATACTTCTACTACAAATGGAGAGATTTTAGATGAATTACTGACAAAATGGGAAGAGATGGGCTATGTTTTTAAACCATTATCAGAACTTGCTGATGTTCAGTGAATTAAACAAACATATGTAAGTAAGATATAGGCTTATTGATATATGAAAATATAATCATGGGCACAAAGCTGGTGGTTATTGTAGCTAATACAGGAATAATAAAAGTCAGACTTAGCGGTCTGACTTTTATTATTAGGAAAGATATAATGGATATAGTATTAGCATAGGTGTTATGCGTTTATATCACATTGCGTTGATATCATTTGACATTTTCTTTAGTGAACATTTTCTACAATCGCTCAAATACAATTGGGCGTTCTATTTTTCCGATTCAAATGGCATCTGCAATCTATAAAGGTAGTTACGAGAAAATAAATGAAGTAAATGAAGCAGTAGCGAATTGGGTGAGAGATAACGGTTACAAATTTAATGGATTATCTTTTTGCATCTATCATGTAAGTCCTTACGAAACAAAGAATCCCGAGGAATTAGTTACTGAAGTTTGCTATCCTGTAATAAAGAAATAGAAAATTTTCTTGTAAAGCAATAGGCCACTAAAGATATTTGATGGTTGCTATAAAAAGATAGAGCTGGGTAAGAGTTTTATTCTCTGAACCAGCTTTATTTAGGGAATTAAGGACGATGCAACACTATTCGCAGATACTGCAAAGAAAACAGCAATCAATTTTCAGATGTGGGAATGTACCTCTTATATCGCAGAGTTTCAACTGTCTGTTGGAAATAAAGATGCTGAAAAATGCTTAGAGTTACTAAATTTAATGCTTTCCTCCATGAAGAAAAAATGGAAGATTAACTCTTCAGCATTTTACCGCCATATGATAGAAAAAACGGATAATGATAACATAGGAGAGCAGATGTTACCGGGGATAATTCATGATCTTGAAAATGACGAGAAACTTAACTTTTTAAGAAGTAAATCCAAGGTTTCAAGAAATAATAAATCATTGGAAAGAAAGTTGATATTAACTCTGACGATATGATATAAATAGATAGCAAGTATTTATTTTTGCACTGTAAAGGATTTAAAGTCGAAGGAGTAAGTAAACAATGATTCATATCGAACAAGAAACATATGATTGTCCAGTCGAGGCACTTGCTAATTTACTAGGGAAAAAGTGGATAGCAACGATTATATGTACTATTAAGAATGAGAAGAAGAGATTTGGTGAATTAGAAAAAGAGTTAGATGGTTGTACAAGAAAAATGCTTACTCAACAACTTGACTTACTTATGAAGCAGGAAATTGTACTTAATCAAAAAGAAGTTAATGGAAACAGTATCGAATCACATTATTATCTAAGTGAAAAGGGACTAACCTTACTGCCTTTAGTGGAAGAGATGATTGCATGGGGGAGTAATAATCTAAAGTGCGATAAATCGGGACGTTACTAAAAAGTGCCCTATTGTTTGAACATCTAGGGTTTGATAAGATATAACTATACATTTTCGAATGAGAGATGCTAATAGTAGTCAATGTGAAATATTTTCGCAATGTAAATTAAGAAATATTTTCACAAATGTAAATTTCGAAATAATTTCACAATGTAAATTTCAGAATAATTTCTAATGTAAATTTCGAGAAATTCACTTTGCAAATATTATGCCTGAAGTCAAAAGATTGCAGGCTATGGAAAGGTATAGTTATTAATATGGAACATATCAATTTTATTATTGTATTTTTAGAGGGGGTATTGTCCTTCTTATCGCCTTGTGTCATTCCTATTTTACCAATATATTTGGCCATATTGTCAAATAGCCGGAATGATAGAAACAGAAATCGAGATATGAAAAGTGTTACTATAAATAATGAGAATCATACTGTTAAGCAAGATAGTCGTGCTAATAAAAGAGTGCTATTAACCAATACCCTCTTGTTTGTATTTGGAATTTCTACTACCTTCTTTCTTTTAGGAACAGGAATAGGGATATTTAGAACCTTTCTAACTGAATATAAACGGTATTTCCTAATAGTTGGTGGTGGCTTTATCTTTCTTATGGGGCTATTTTATGTGGGCGATATTAAGATACCTTTTTTACAAAAAGAGAAGAGGATACAACTAAAAACTAATCAGATGAACCCAATCATAGCATATTTATTAGGTTTCACCTTTAGTTTTGGATGGACTCCGTGCATCGGACCGATGCTTGCTTCTGTGCTTGTGCTAGCGTCAACAAAACAAGATATTTGGACTGGAAACCTTCTTATTGGAATTTATACGTTAGGTTTTATTATTCCATTCCTTATCGTAGCCGCATTCTCGGATAAGATGCTTAAATTATTGGAAAAGGTCAAATTAAAGTCGGATAAGCTGAAAACTTTTGGTGGTTACGTCATACTATTAATGGGATTTCTTGTTCTATTGAATGGAATAACAACACCTAAGTTTATTAGACCTACTTACGTCCAAGGAGAAAATTCGAATGGGGAATCTAAGAGCATATTGGCTCCAGATTTTACTTTAATTGATCAATATGGGGATACTCATACATTAAGCGATTATAAAGGAAAAACTGTATTTCTTAATTTCTGGGCAACATGGTGTCCACCTTGCAAACGAGAGATGCCTCATATTGAAGAAATCTATAAGGAATACGGTAGCAACAAAGAGGATGTAATTATTCTAGGTGTTGCTTTTCCAAATGATGGTGGAGAGAAGTCAAAACGAGGAATCATGTCATTTTTAGAAGAGAAAAATTATACGTTCCCAGTAGTATTTGATGAAACCTCAAATTTATCTTACTACTATAATATTTCTGTATTTCCTACAACTTTTATTATAAATCCAGAGGGAAGTATCGAAGGATATTTTCAAGGAGGTATGAGAAAAGACGATATGAGAAATATAATAGATCGCGTCAAGAATAATAGTGTAAAATAAATTTTACTTGATATGTTTGTTGATGTGATGTATCTTAAGTTAGGATGTAATAGCTGTTTTAAATTCTTAGTGTATTCAAAAATAGCTTATTGTCTTATGGCATGCAAAATAAGCTTAGATTTTTAGGACGTGCATAGCAGTTAAGAAATTATTATGTATTCAAAAATAGCTGAAAATCTTAGAATATATAAAAGCAGTTAAGACATCTTAGGAACAGCTTAGAATGAAGTAGAATAATTCATAAAAAAGCGAATTTTGAGCAAGTTAATGGATATAAAAAAATTATTATAGTGCTGCAAATAAAGTTACTTAACAGATTAGCATTGAAGTTAAGATTCTTTTCATTGTTCAAGTTAAGTTTTAAAGTTTGTGTACTAATAATTATTTGGAGGTTAATAAATGATACAGAATATTGGTAAAGTTACGCTATATGTTAACAATCAAGAGGAAGCAAAAAAGTTCTGGACAGAGAAGATGAATTTTGTAGTTCGTTTCGAACAGCCAATGGGCCCAAATATGAAGTGGATGGAAGTTGGACCAGAGAATGATTCATTTACAACATTCGTATTATATGAGAAAAATTTGATGATGAGCCAAAATCCAGATGCAAATGTTGAACATCCTTCCGTCATATTAAGCACGAATGACATACAGAAGACTTATCAGGAATTGGTAGATAAAGAAGTTAAGGTTGGCGAAATGCTTAATATGCCATATGGTAGTATGTTCAATTTTTATGACATGGATGATAATGCGTTTTTAATTAGAGAGGATAAATAATTCAGGCTAATGAATTCTACTAAAGGTGCTTGAAGTGCAGTCAATCCAAGCAGAGGTACCAGGTAAGAAGGATAATACAAAAGTCAGACTTTAAGGTCTGACTTTTTGTATTATTGATATTAAATTGTAAACCATGCTATAACCATAGCAAATTTTTATAACGGAAAGCGTAGAGGATAAAATCTTAACAAAACTAATTTTCCCATTTGGTGATTATGCTTTTTAGCGCTAAGAACAATATTACCAATGCGACTGTTATTATAATGTGTGCAATACCTGCAATGCCAGAAATTGCTGCATTAGCGCCTTTACTAAGTTGAAATTCTAATACTTGTATCACACCACGAACGAATAGCATAATTACCATAAGTGGCAGTCCAATATTGTATAGTACTAAAAATAATTTAAATTTACGATTGTTTTGTAAGTCTGTATTTCTACAAAATAGTATGAAAATCATAAATAATAGTGTGCCTAAAACTAGTAAATGAACATGGACTAATGATAAAGTTGTTCTTCCGGTGAAACCCATATATTTTGTAAATTCACGATAAAAAACTCCACCTATCATAGCGAATATAAAGTAGATCAATGAAAGATTTAATAATTTTTTCATTTGGTATTACCACCTTTCAATTCTGAGCGCATATCACGAAATCCAATTACAACCGTCCAAACATAAGCACAAGTCTTTGGAATCATTAATATTCCAACAAGCGGAAATACATCTGAAAATAATACCACTGGGATATAAAATGCGAAGCTTAATACAATCGTCAACCACATATAACGAAAGGAAATATCATTATGTTCTTTAGCCATTTTGAAAAACAGAATAATAATGATTAAACCTAATAAGGCAAACGGAATATTGCGATAAATTGCCCAATCTAAAGGAGAGTTAGAACTAATCCATGCATTTTGTGAAAATAAGCACAACACTATACGTACAATAGCTAGTATAAATACTGAAATAGTCAATCCAAGTTTCCCTTTGATTTGGTAACGTAAACGCCAAACATAATAAAGTAATATATAGAAAATAGTCATAGTAATTGACGTAATAAATTTTCCAATTCCCAAGGCGGTAGTGTAATTTTCTAATCCTGTCGTACATAATGCGACTGCGCGGGGTACTAAATGAAAAGAATCGCCAACACCCAAGGTTACTGCCATAATACCGAATAAGAGGTATTGTTTTCTTCCTTGGTTTTTTTGAATCATGATGATTCCTAAAGTTATTACTGTAATAAGATATATAACATCAAAAGATGTTTCCATAATTGCTTGCATAATTTTTCACCTCATTTATAAAATTATTTTTCAGTAGTCTGTGTAAAAAAGTTGTATCCAAATAAAAGTCCTGCTAAAAATAAAGCTGCTCCTAACCCTGAATAAAAAACAGCGATATATAAATCAGGGAAAATATTAGAAATTCGTATCCCTATACCAAAAGAAATCATAAAGGCCATGATAAAAAAAGATTTTATATCAAAAAACTTCAAAAATAATTGTTTTTCTTCTTTATAGTTTATTATTCTGTAAGTGTGCTTCCGAACAAGTTTACCAAATACCATAAACCAAAAAAGAATAAAGATTACAATAGAAATAAAGAGGTTTATGATTGTAAGATTATCTTTGTAAGTAATAATTCCTATGCGTAAAATATTAAATCCTGCTAATAACCAAACAACGCTTGCTAATAGAAGTAAATTTCTCTTCTTAATTTTCGTATAAAACATCTCCTTCAAATTGAACTATGTTCAGTATTGATCGAAATTTTTCCTACTTTATAAAAGTAGGAATTTAATATATACAGCGTGATACCATTTCAAGTAAAGTTTTACAATGATCTTGTTTCTGAAGTAACATTGATGTAAATGTTGTAAAGATTAAATTAACAAATTCATCCGCTGTTAAAATATCATTAAATGCGTCTGAACGAACATTTGTATCATGCTCTAAAACATTTAACAGACTTTGCTTAATATGTCCAAAGTAATGTTCCATCATTTGTCGTCCCTTTACTTTATCCTCGGATGCGAAAATCATAGAATGCAATGTGAAAAAACCTGGATATTTTTTGCATCCTTTTTTGATACTTTCAAAAAGCCATAGAAGACAATCTGTAAAATTGAGAAATTCAAAAGAATCACCTGACATATGAAATATATCTTTCCAAACATCCTCTACGGTTGCGCTAATTAGTTCTGTTTTAGATGGAAAATAGTTATAGATAGAACCGACAGCCACCACGCAAGCATTTGCTACTGTACGCATATTAATCGCAGAGATACCTTTTTCCATTACAATCTTGCGACTTTCACATAGAATCATTTCCTTTGAAGTAACGATATTATTCAATATATATCACCTCCACAATATGAACACTGTTCATTTTAATGCTATTAGTTTTTTTTGTCAACTAAAAAACATCTGATTTTGTGATGTAAATATTAGTATTCTTAGATATATTTTCTTACCACATTTAAGTTTAATTATTCTACCCTCGTAGTATTTATTAAATCCACAGGTTTATCTTATTACTATAATTTTTTCTGTATACCCTACAACTTTAAGTTAAATCAGAAGGGGAGCATCTATCATAATAAGTATTAATGACGTACAGAAGATTATCAGGAATCGGTGGATAAAGAGGTTAAACATTGCATAGTAGTGGTAAACAAAAAACTCCGTCGGATAATGAAACTAACCGACGGAGTTTTTTGTTATACTTTTATGATTAATATAAAGTTTTTAATATCATCTTAACTATAGTATTACTCTGATCTAAGTGCTGTTACAGGATCTTTCTTAGCTGCTTTCTTAGAAGGAATCAAACCTGCAATTAATGTTAATATCATACTAATAACCACAAGTACGATTGCATAGCCCCATGGTAATATTGCAATTTTAGAAATACCGGATAAGGAAGCAATAATAGCATTAATCGGTATTAATAGTAAGAGCGAAATAACGATACCAAGCATACCTGAAGTAAATCCAATAATTAATGTTTCAGCGTTAAAGATACTGGAAATATTACGTTTTGAAGCTCCAATACTTCGTAAGATACCAATCTCTTTTGTTCTCTCCAAAACAGATATATAGGTGATAATTCCAATCATGATGGAGGAAACGACAAGTGAAATTGCTACAAAGCCAATTAAAACATAACTAATCATATCGATGATGGTTGTGATAGAAGACATCATTAAACCAACGAGATCGGTATAGCTAATGGTCATATCTTCATGGCCAGCGTCTTTTTGGATTGTATTATAATCTTCAACAATTTTTGCTATAGCATCTTTTGCTTCAAAGTTAATAGGGTAGAGGTTGATTGTAGAAGGCTGGTCAAGATTTACAATTCCTAACTGTGCTATGTTATCTTCATAGGTAGTTTCCTTACCGGCTGCAGAACGAATTTGTTCTCCAAAGGTAGCAATTATTTGATCTTCTGTCATTGTAGAGCTAAGCACTTTAAACTGCTGTTGTTCTTCCTCAGACAATGTTTTTACGAAATCATTGATTTCTGCCATTGTTATGTTTTCCATATATCCATTCATATCAAAAGGCATATTCGTAAAGACATTTGTTTCCTTATCTGCAAGTTGAGCTTTTGTAATGTCACTGTTATTGATTTTATTAATGATATATTCGGTTAAAGCGGAGGTATATCCAACTGCACCATTAATGGAGGATGCACTTGCTTCTGGATTTGGCTTTAGGATACCAACAATTTTTAATTCCAATGAGTCATCCACCAATTTGGTCATAAATGATTTATCTTCGCGCATATCCTTCCAAACACCAGTTTCCTTGTTATATACATAGTAATCTGTATTAAGGACAAATTTAAAAGTCTTATTCAACGCTTCATCGTAAGTAAACGACGCCTGGTCAGGTTCTTTGACATCTTCACCTTTGGCTAATGATTTTTGAATATTTTTAAAGTCTTCCTGATTCATAAAATCCATGGTGTAAAGAGCGAAGTCACTGATTTCATTATTTTTATCAACTACAAGCACAACTTCGTTATAAGCACCTTCATCTGGGAAACGTCCTGCAAGAACATCATATTGAGATTCTAATAGTTCTTTATTTCCTAACATCTCTGAAAATACATTGGAAGACATCATACCCATGCTTTGAGCACTCATTCCGCCCATTCCACTCATTCCACTCATTCCACTCATTCCAGATCTGTTAAACAATTTGCTTGGATTTAATTGTGTTACACCGTTAGTTGTATCTGAACTATAGATTTGTAAATCCAAATCATAACCGTATTGAATGGTAGATACATAATCGTTTATCTTCGAATCTTCACGTTCGATATATTCTTTAAATGCACCTAAATCATTCGCTTTCTTTTCTTCACTTAAGGTAGAAAACATACCGGTAACAATATTATTCGAATAAATTTTATCCAGATCATGTGTGATACCATTTGAGCGATTATGCTCCATCATCGTAGACATCATCGATGTCATATCGATACTTTCTCTCTCAATACTGATTGGATAAGTGGATAGGGTATCTTTTTGTACATTTTCAATATAATTATTAATACCACTCGAAAGAGCTAGTATAAGAGCAATACCAATAATACCAATACTTCCAGCAAATGCAGTAAGAATTGTTCTTGCCTTTTTGGTTTTTAGGTTATTTAAGCTAAGAGATAGTGCGGTAAGGAATGACATTGAAGTTTTTCCCATTGATTTATGTTCTGGCTTTGTTACATCCTGTTGATTCTCTTGATATGGATCGGAATCATCGATTATCTTACCATCACGAAGTTTTACTGTTCTTGTAGCATAATGTTCTGCAAGTTCAGGATTATGGGTAACCATAATAACCAATCGATCTTTCGCAATTTCTTTTAATAAATCCATAACAAGAATACTTGTTTCTGTATCCAGTGCTCCTGTTGGTTCGTCTGCTAAAAGGATATCAGGATTATTGACAAGTGCTCTAGCAATCGCTACACGCTGCATCTGTCCACCGGAGAGTTGATTTGGTTTCTTATGAATCTGATTTCCAAGGCCTACTTTTTCTAAAGCTTCCGTTGATAATCTTTTTCTTTCCTTTTTAGAGATACCCGAAATAGTGAGGGCTAATTCTACATTGGATAAGATGGATTGATGAGGGATTAAGTTATAACTTTGAAAAACAAAACCAATGGTATGATTTCTATAGGAATCCCAATCACGGTCCTTATATTTTTTCGTTGAGATACCATTAATGATTAAATCACCGCTATCATAACGGTCTAAACCACCAATGATATTTAATAATGTTGTTTTACCAGAACCACTTGGTCCAAGGATTGCAACAAATTCATTGTCACGAAGTGTTAAGCTGACGTCATCAAGCGCAGACTGAACCAGATACTTCGTAGCGTATTTTTTTGATATGTTTTTAATTTGTAGCATATTGTATTATCTACCTTTCTGTTTATTATGGAGAGCCATTAATGACGTATTATATATTGGAATGAGAAACTGAAAATAAACTATACCATGATAATTTGATTATTTTAGGTTTATATTCCATGATATAATATAACTTATATAGAATTTTTATTCAACTTTTCAAATAAGGTGTTCTTTTGTATACCCAAAATTCGTATTGAAACATATTCTTAAATCACCTCTTAAAGTCAGGTAAATCCAGATTTATTGGAAACATTCACAGCAAAACCTATAACTAAAATAGCTAAAACCTAAAAGTACAGCCCTGAACACCGTATAAAGTATAAATTAACGAATGGTGAAAATAGGACGGTAGAAGTAAAACATTCGAATAAAATAGTAGAAGTAAAACATTATTTAAGCCAATCAATTAAGATACCAAATAATGTTAAAATTATTGACAAACGATAATCTTAGGTCTACAATTAAAGTAAAATTATCGTTTATCAATAATTTAGGAGGGAAAAATGAAGCGTAAAACATTTTGCATATTCCTTGTGTGTGAAGCAGTATTCTGTTTGTTTCTCTATCTTACCCGCGTATCTCTGCCTGAAACTTTTACTGTCTTATTAGCATTTCCGTTTGAGCAGATTGGGATTGTGTTACGGAAGCTATCGTTATCGGGTGGAATTGGTAATGCACTGTCTATCATTATGTACGTTGCTATTTCATTTGTGCCGTTGTTTGTGCTATTTATTTTCAAAAAAAGAAGGAGGTTGTATCTTGAGGATTCACTACTTGTTGTATTGAGTGCTGTATTATTTCCGGTTATCTACCTCATGATCAATCCCGGTATGCTTGGTACCAATCTGTTTGGCGTTAATGAACAGATTGTTAGTAAGGCATTACTTGGAGGGGTGGCGTATTCTGTCCTACTGGGATACATTATTTTACGTATTTTACGAATCTTTTTTTCGGCTGATACAAACAGTTTACAAAAATATATTGCAGCGTTACTCTGTGTTTTGAATGTCCTTTTTGTATATCTTGCTTTTGGAGCCTATTTCGGTAGTCTTTTAGATTCCTTTGAAGCTCTTCGTGTCGGGAATACTGGGAGTGAGCATTCCTTAGGAATGAGTTATGTATTTCTAGTAATACAATACATCGTGAATGCACTCCCTAATGTGTTGAATGTTCTGGTGGTCTTTGCAGTATTAAAACTTTTGAATGAGTTTGCTTCCGACCGCTATTCTGAGGCAACTGTCGTTGCTGCGAACATATTATCGCGTTTGTGCGGACTCGCTTTGACAATTACTGTGATTTTGGGTATCGGTTTTAACTTGTTGCAACTTGTATTTCTTAAAGGACTTAGGGTAGTGAATGGCACTGTCCAAATACCTCTGTTATCCATTGCCTTTGTGCTGGCTGCTCTTTTGTTGGCGCAGTTTATTCGAGAAAACAAGCAGCTAAAGGATGACAATGATCTGTTCATTTAGGGAGGATTTAGGATATGGCTATTAATGTTCATTTGGAGGGTGTCCTCAAAGATCGTGGCATGACTTCTAAAGAGCTATGTGCGCTTGTCGGAATAACTGAGGCAAACCTATCAATCCTTAGAAGTGGTAAAGCTAAGGGTATCCGCTTTAGTACAGTGAATAGGATTTGTTATTATCTTGGCTGTGATGTAGGTGATATTTTGAAATTCGATGGAGATCTGGAGGATAGCGATGAAGACTAAAAGAATACTTTCAATGTGTCTAGCTGTTTGTATATTGTTTACATTAACAGGATGTCAACTCGCAAAAGAAGATGCGGGAGAAACTAATAATGGAGATAGACTGATCGGCGTTTTCGTAACGAAGAAATATCTTGACTTATTTGATATGGAAGGGTATCTTAACGACAACATAAGCAAATTGTCTGGTGGCGGTGAGATTATCCTTGACGGTAACGATAGCAAGTATCAAGGTCGATTGTATGCAACGCTTAAAACACGTACATTAACAGAAGAAAAAACAGGAGAAATAATGAATACCAAAGAGTTCATCTTTGATAATGTTGATGGAAGCTCCTATTTTGCTGCAAAAATACCTGCTACAGAGGATGAGGATAGCTATATTACTTCAGGTTCAGGTGAAGGTATAAGCGATAGACACTCAGCATACAACTACGGTGATGAAGAAAACAGTACCACTCTTGAAGGGACAATTTACTTATCGCCAAGCTATGCTGGTAACACCTGCTATATTAATCCTGTTTTCCAGAGTGTTGATGGTAGTGTTTATGCAACTGCGGAACATGGTGGTTTCATGGTAGATGGTATGATAGGTGAAGGTGCTGTCTACACAACAACTCTTAACGAAACTAAAACAATCACCGAAAATGGAAAAAGCAAGGTTGCGAGTTTCTCAATAAAAATATCGCTTGTTGTGATGCTTGCCCCAGAAAAAATAGCAATCATGCAAATGAATCATGATAGTGTCATCGTTTCACGGAACGAGTACTCCCCTGGCGAATTACCGGATACACTTAACATGGAGATGGCGACTGCATATCTCATTGTCGAGACCTATAAACATGACCTTGGAGGCAATTTAGTGGTTACACGTTCCACTTATGATAGAAACAATGAATCCATAGATACCTTTTATTGCCGTGACGACGGTATCTGTGTAAAGAAGTGGACGCAGTTGAATTGGAGCAAGAGTAATTTCATTCATTAATTAATAGCTCAATATGGCATTTCGGTTTCATTGAGGTAGTTTATAAAAGCTCCAGTGGAATGTGAAATTCCACCAAGAGCAGTTGATGCTAATTCGGCTGCTCTATTTTGTTTATTTTAGGTTTATCTTCTATGATATAATATATTGAAAATAAGTAATAATTTACTACTGATAAATGATGTTTTATATATACCGCTTATTTGATAATTGGGGGAATTCTAATAGTTCCGATTATAAAACATATTAAATTTATACTTTTAGGATAAATATTGAACTTTATACAAAGTAAATAAGATTATCGCGACACATTCTTAGTTTCGATAAAATAAGATTTTTTATTAAACAATAGATGTTATTATATTTTGCTTAAGGAGGAATGATTCTATGTTTCAGATATTGGTCGTAGAAGACGATAAAAATACGGCTAGGTTAATGAAAGCAGTTCTAATGCATGCAGGATATGAGGTTTTTTGTGCAGACAATGGGGTTAGCGCGTTAGAATTGATGGATAAACAACATATTGACTTAATTGTTCTTGATGTTATGATGCCAGAGATGGATGGATATGAATTTACGAAGCAATTACGCGGTAGTAATGACAATACACCAATTCTCATGGTAACAGCGAAACAATTGCCGGAAGATAAATGCAAAGGCTTTCTTGCGGGTACAGATGATTATATGGTGAAGCCTGTTAATGAAGATGAAATGTTGCTTCGTATCAAAGCTTTACTTCGTCGTGCTAAGATTGTAAATGAGCACAAGCTACACATTGGCAAAGTAACCTTAGATTATGATGCTTTGACCGTTTCAAAAGATGGGGAGAGTCAAACCCTACCACAAAAAGAATTTTATTTGCTGTATAAGCTATTGTCCTATCCTGATAGAATATTTACTCGAATACAATTGATGGACGAGATATGGGGGATGGAGTCTGAGACAGTCGATACTACGGTAAATGTGCATATTAACCGATTGAGAAAACGTTTTGAAGGTTATTCTGAATTTGATATTATAGCAATCCGAGGGATTGGATATAAGGCGGTGAAGAATTGTGAATAAAATTAGCAAGAAGTGTGGAGGTTTTAAATTAGCATTATTCTTTGCTTTTATCATATTTGTTATCATGTTAGTAACGGTGACTTTATTATTTGGGATATTTATTGTATTAAGCCATTATGAGATGTTTTCCTCAATTTCAAAAGGAAAGCCCTTGACCCCGATTTTTTTATTTGCGGTAGTAAGCGTACTAATTGGAACGATAATATCGATGATATTTAGCAGAATACCTCTTTCTCCGATACGAGAAATCGTGTCTGCGGCGGATCGCTTAGCGGAAGGTGATTTTAGTGTTAGAGTAAAGTTAAGAGGACCAAAGGAATTTCAAAAGTTAAATCGAAGCTTTAATCATATGGCGGAGGAACTTGGTAGTATAGAAATACTTCGATCGGATTTTATTAATAATTTTTCCCATGAGTTTAAAACCCCTATTGTATCGATGAGGGGATTTGCCAAGATGCTTAAGTACAATGATTTAACCAAGGAGGAAAAAGACGAATATCTAGATATTATTATTAATGAATCAGATCGTCTAAGTGAACTAGCAACGAATGTACTGAATTTATCTAAGATAGAGAATCAAACAATAGTTACAGACAAGACTCGATTTAATGTTAGTGAACAAATTAGAAGAGTGGTTGTATTACTAGAAAAAAGGTGGATAGAAAAGAACATTGAGATAGCGTTTGATTGTGATGAAATATTTCTTTATGGTAATGAAGAATTACTAAAACAAGTATGGATTAATTTATTGGATAATGCGATTAAATTCTCCGTGCCGGATTCCATCATAGATATTCAAGTAGTTCAAGAGCTACAAAATCTAAAGATTTCGATAACGGATCAAGGTAGTGGGATGACTGATGACACGAGGAATCGCATCTTTGATAAATTTTATCAAGGGGATACTTCCCACGCCACCAAAGGGAATGGGCTTGGGTTAACGATAGCCAAAAAGATTGTACAACTTCACGATGGAAAGATAAAGATAACAAAATCCGATAAAAGCGGTACTACCTTTGAGGTAATTTTACGTACAGAATAAATGCCATATTTTAAATCACAGTGCGTTGATTACTATGAATCTAATGTATTATTATAAAGAGTATCATACTATGAATTAATGTCAAAGAGATTGATAAAAATTACAGAAGTGGAAGTGATTTGTATGAAAAATCTGGCAAACCTAATAACAATTAGTAGAATAGTAGGCTCGTTCATATTACTTTTCTTAAAGCCATTATCATCAATATTCCTAGCTGTTTATCTCTATTGCGGTTTCAGTGATATGATAGATGGCTATGTTGCGAGACTCACAGAAAGCAGTAGTAAATTTGGCGCATTATTGGATAGTATATCGGATTTTATCTTTATTACAGTCATGGTTCCGATTTGCATTACTGCGTTTTCATGGAGGTGGTGGATGATTGGTTGGGTTTGTATCATTGCTATAATCCGTTTTCTATCCTTAGGATTAGGATTGATGAAGTATCATTCGCTTGCATTTCTTCACACCCACCTAAATAAGGCAACAGGCTTTTTGATGTTTTGTTTCCCTTTTTATTATGATTTATTAGGTTTCACTGTAACAGCCGTGATATTATGTTGTATCGGAAGCATATCGAGTATAGAAGAATTGATGATTACAATAAAATCAAAAGAGCTTTACCGGGATATACGTGGATACTTTTCACTAAAGAGTAAATCTTTCTAAGAAAGTGTCTCTGGCAAAAACATAAGAGGAAGCAATAGATATTGTGAGGAGAATTGCTTTATAGAAGTTCATAATATAAATATATGTAATATAATAAGAAATCGAGTAGCAAGTAGTGGATTATTTCTCTACTTTCTACTCGATTTTTTTTATATCAAAACTGTATGTCCTTATTATTGAAGATACTATTTGCTGACTATAGGACTATATTTAAAAAGCTGTAAATAGGAGAAAAAGAAATGCTATTTGGATAATAGCAGATTAAATAAGGAACCTAACGAAGATAAAGAATAATTCTACTAACAATAACAAAGAAATAATTTTATTGACAAACTAACGCTTGTTAGCTAAAATACTAACAAGTGTTAGTTAAGGAGGGGTACTATGATTACTTTATATTTTAGTAATATTCCAACCATAATTTCAACTGCTCTAGTAATTGGCATATGGACTTACATCATTCGAACGATGCGAATGAGATTGAATAGTCAGCAAATCGATAATATGAGGAATAGGTGCGAAGCACCAGAAGAGAGGGTAATATGTCTACAAAGGAATTAATTTTAAATAAATCGTTACAGCTTTTTTCAGAAAGAGGTTATGAAGGAGTTTCTATGCGTGATATTGCAGCAGAAGTTGGTATTAAAGCAGCATCCATTTATAATCATTTTTCAAGCAAAGAAGAGATATTCAATCATTTGTTAGAGGAAATGGATTTACGCTATAATCAAGCAGTCAGTGCAATCGGTGTACCAGAAGGGAGTGCGAAAGAGGCAGCAAATAGTTACGTTGGTATATCAGAAGAGCACTTACATGAAATTGCAAAAGGCTTATTCTTGTATTTCTTGAAAGATGAATTTGCCGCACCATTTCGACGAATGGTTACTGCAGAGCAATACCGTCATTCTATCGCTGGTGATACCTTTCAAAAGATGTATGTTAGTAGTGCATTGGAGTTTCAATCTTCCTTATTTGAAACTCTGATTACACAGGGAGTTTTTACAGATAGTAATCCGCAAACGGTAGCCCTACATTTTTATGCACCGATCTTCTTATTATTATCAAAATATGATAAAAAGCCAGAAAGTGAATCGGAAGCATTAAATGAACTGAAAAATCATGTAAGTCAATTTTCTAGATTATATTCTCGGAGGTAGCTAATGAAAATAGTTCTTTTGCACGGACAAAAGCATCATGGCAGTACATGGAACACTTCGCAATTATTATTAAAAGAACTTATAACCAACCAAGACACGTTTCGTGAATTTTACGTGAATGATATTCCGTACTGTGTTGGATGTTTTACTTGCATCTTAAAGGACGAAGAAAATTGCCCACATCGTGAGTTAATAAAAGAAATTATTTACTCAATAGAACAAGCGGATGTAATCATAATTGATTCTCCAAATTATTGTATGGGGATGACAGGACAATTAAAAACTTTCTTTGACCATATGGCATATCGTTGGTTTAGTCATCGACCACTAGGTAACATGCAGAATAAAATAGGAGTTACTATATCAACGACAGCTGGAATGGGTGCAGGTAGTGTTACAAAACAGATGGAAAAACAATTATTTTGGTGGGGATTGCCAAGGATATACCGTTTAAGTGCAGCTGTTGCAGCAGCAAATTGGAATGATGTAAAACCAGAAACGAAGCAGAAAATAGCGAAAAAATCAAAAAGTATTGCTAATAAAATTAAAAGAAAGCATGGCCATGTGAAACGAGGATTTCGGCAAAGAGTTATATTTAAATTAATGGGGAATATGCAGAAAGCTGGTTTAGGTACACCGAAGGATTTAGCGTATTGGAAAGAACAAGGATGGATATGAAACTTAAAGATGGATTAACACATTAGAAGTAAACAAATATATGACATATAGGTGTCATATATTATTTGCGATAATATGATTGACTGGGTAAAAAGATAAGAAATATAATAATTAAAACAATAAATAGTTCCAGTGAAAAGAAGATACCTATAAAATGAAACGGTGAAAAACGCCAGAATTGAGGTCAGAATGTGTCGTAGAGTTATATCGAAAGAGGAAGCAAGGAAATTTCTTATTCAATATCATAATTTGGATGATTCCCAAAAATTCGAAGGTATTGATGGTGTACTTGATTATTTTAATAGGGTAGGGAGTATACAGTATGATCCTTTAAATGTGGTTGGAAGAAATGCTGATTTAGTGTTACAAGCTAAAGTTAAAGGTTATCAATCAAATCATTTAGAAACACTATTATACAAAGATTATAAGCTAGTGGATGGGTTTGATAAAGAAATGTGCATTTATCAAATAGAAGATTATAACAACTTTCAAAGAGTAAGAGAAGCGACAGCAAGAGCAACGAAATGTGTGTTATCTAATCGAAATCAATTGGAAGCTTTTGAATATTTAGAGGTTGTAAAAGAACATATTAATACACACGGGATTACCAGTACTAAGGATATTTCTATTGGAGAGAGTAGTACGAGTCGATGGGGACATAAGAAATTATCAAGTGCTACACTGGATTACTTATATAGCAGCGGAGAATTGTTCGTTGTTAATAAAAAAGGAGTACAAAAGTATTTTGATTTAACGGAAAATGTTCTATCAAAAGAATTCTTGAATAAAGACAAAATGAAAAGTGATGAAGAATTTCTCAAATGGTATATAAAAAGAAGAATACGTAGTGTAGGGTTTTTATGGGATAAACGAGGTGGAGCATGGCAAGGGCACTATATAAGTGATCGTAAAACTAGAACAGAAGTATTATCTAATCTGGTTTCAGAAGGTGAATTGATTGCTTTTCATATCGAAGGAATCGATGAGACCTTTTATATGGTAGCAGAGGATGAAAGATTCTTTAATCAGCCTCCAGCAAAGAAACAGGTAAAGTTCCTAGCTCCGCTTGACAATATGCTTTGGGATAGAGATTTAGTGTCTACACTTTTTGATTTTGATTATCGATGGGAGGTTTATACTCCTGTAATCAAAAGAAAGTATGGATATTACGTGCTTCCTGTGTTGTATGGAGATAAACTTGTGGCAAGATTTGAACCGGAAAGAGTTAGTTATTCCGAGGTTTTCACAATAAAAAACTGGTGGTGGGAAGACACGATTACGATAACAGAGGAATTGATTGAAGAGGTTCATAGTGCAATTCAAAGGTTTGCGAACTATTTAGATATTCCTTGTAAGGATAGCTACACTGAAATTTTATTGAAACGATAGTGTGAATCTAAAAACTAAGCAGCTTTATCAAACATAATGCTTGTTCTTTAATATAACGAAAAACGTAATGAAAAAAACACATAATGAAACATATTCTTTTTGGAAATATTATGTTATACTGTAAAAACTAAGGAATAACTATAAAAGAATGGAGAATATAGGATGAAAAGAACTATCATGCAAAAATGTGTTACAGTATTAATGCTAGTTGTAATGGTAATAGCGGGTTTTCAGCCGGCAACAGCATATGCAGCGTCAACCTCTGAGAAAAAAGCAACCGTTTCCTTTACTGAGACAAAGGCAATTGGCTTTAAGGAGATTAATTTCATAAGTGGGAATAATGATTATCTGTTTGCTTTAGGGAAAAAGGCGAAGGGTAATGTTTTTTCCTATAGCAAAGATGGTGTGAATTTTAAGGATGTCTTGTTAGATACCGAAATCACTAAAAAATTTCCGAAAATCACTTTTCAATCAATGGAGATATCCACCTCTTGGACCTATACTGACAAAGGTGAGATGTGGTTGATTGGAACTGGAAAAGTAAAAGAGGGTACGAAGTATCCTTTCCTTATCAGTATCTCCAAGGATATGAAGACAGTAAAGGTAACACCGTTTCAAGATTTAATAAAGAAACTGGATGCAAAAGCAACCAATATCGAAATAGATGATTATTTTATTACGCATTGGGAAAAGAGTATTCTAATCCTTAGCGGAAGCTATAGCAATGGAAGCGAAGAAAGAATTCCGTACTATCTGCTCTCCACTAAAGGTGCGGATTTCAAGGCATATTCTTACCCAGACAATAGATATGATCAAATGGATTTTGCAGGGGATTATCTGATTTGCTCTAAATGGATTGTGCCAGAAGCTGCACCTGGGCAGGGCCAATTCTATTATTCGACTGATTATATCAAGTGGACCAAGGCAGTTACACCGGAAAATACGGATGGTACTGAATGGCATAGAAGTTATTTAGACTTTAAATGCTTTTCAGCAACTCTAGGGGAAGATTATTTTAACCCAAATAAAACTTATACGGTTTATTATACCACAGATATGAAGAAATATAAGACAATAAGTAAGGATTATGTAATCGAAGGACCATCCCGTTTTATGTATATCTATAATGACGATAACAGATATATTGCAGAAGAGGAAAGCTTCGGAGAGACAGGAAGAATTGTGATTTCACAGAGAGCCATCGCTGATAATAGTGAGTGGAAGACACTTTTAGACTATACAGCGAAAAGCAGTGACTTTAGCTTCTATGATTATATAAGAGGAGATGGATATGTTCTAGTGAAAGACGGCAAGACAAGAAAGATATTTAATCTAAAGACAGGAAAAAATTATGAGACTACAATTGATCACGATAAGCTAGGTGCTACAAGATTTGACGAAACCTATTTTTATGCACTATATGACAAAACTACTCTATTAGGAACGAAAAACGGATTTGTTACGAATTATATGTTTACCACACCGGAAGCAATGAAGGGAATGACAACATGGAAAGCTGGAAAGACAAATAGGTATTATTTCTATTCTAATACAAAGATTTATTATATAGATAAGACTTCCCTAGATAGTAAGTTAAAGTAGGGCGTAATAGATTCCTTCCTAAAGGGGAAATAATACAATTATAAATAGAACAGCTCTGACTGCGGATGCCAGGGCTGTTCTATTTATACTAAGATAAGGAAAAGTTCCCAAAGTTACCTTTTCTTGTTTTTTTAAAAATTTAGGTCCAATGAATGGAAGAAATTTTACTTTTGTTTTCCTTTCATTGGACAGAATTCATATTATTTTCTATTAAGGTACTAATAACCCAAGAGCAGAAATTGTTTTATAACCACCTATGATATTTTTACATTGAAATCCATGTTGCTTTAGAATACGCTCTGCTACATATGCCCTTACTCCGACAGCACAGTAAATCCAATATTCTTTCTCTTTGTCTAGTTCATCTAAATGATCTCTTAAATCATTCACATTGATGTGTATCGAGCCATCTACTTTTCCAAAGTTTCTTTCCCCTAATGTACGGACATCAAGAACAACAATATTTGGATTATCTTTGATATTTTCTAATTCTCTTGGATGAACTAGATCAGTTTTTTTCGTAAGAACATTTTCAGCAACATAGCCAGCAAAATTGACTGGATCCTTAGCAGAACCATAAGGCGGAGCATAGCAAAGTTCTAATTCTGTTAAATCATAGATAGTACCGCCCATCCTTAATAGGGTAGCGATAACATCAATTCTTTTTACCACTCCAGCTATTCCAATTGCCTGAGCACCAAGTATTGCACCGCTTGAATTAAATATTAGTTTCAAAGTAATTTGCTCAGCGCCCGGATAATAAACCGCATGATGATTCGGATGAATAATTATAGTTTGATGTTCTATGCCTTGTAATGATAATTGACGCTCGGTGTTCCCTGTTGCTGCTAAGGTTAAGTCGAATACCTTAATTACTGTTGACCCTTGGGTATCTTTATATTTTGAAGGTATGCCACAAATGTTATCTGCAATTATTCTACCATGCTTATTAGCTGGACCAGCAAGAGGTACCGCGGTTACTTGCTTAGTAACAAAATCAGTAACGGTCACAGCATCACCGCCAGCATAGATATTAGGGATATTGGTTTGCATCTGTTCATTCGTTAAGATATGACCTCGCTTACCAAGACTTACACCTGAATCTTTTAAGAAATCTGTATCAGGAACGACTCCAATTGCGGAAATTAGAATATTTCCTTCTACTACATTTCCGCTTTCAAGCTCTAAGGAAACACCAACCTCTGTCTCATGTAAAGCAACTGCCATTTCTGATAATAGTAAGTTAATACCTTTTTTTCGCATCTCATTTTCTGCAAGAATAACCATATCATCATCAAATGGTGCTAAGATATGAGGGAGAGCTTGTACTAAAGTAACTTCAATATTTTTCTCAACCAAATTTTCAGCCATCTCAACTCCAATATATCCACCACCGATGATAATAGCCTTTTGGACTCCGTCAAGAGCTGTTTTAATACGATCTGTATCGTTCATATTTCTAAGAGTAAAGACTTTATCAGAACTTACTTCTTCAAAATTAAAATCTATCGGTTTTGCTCCAGGTGCTAAGACGAGATAATCATAGGTTTCTTCATAAGTTCCTCTATCTGCGGATTGTATTGTAACACTATTTTTAAATGGATTTATCTTCGTTACTTCGCTATGAATACGTGTATCGATATGAAATCGATCCTTCATAAGTTTTGGTGTAGCAATTAATAATTCATCTCTATCGGTTATCACATCACCTAAATAATAGGGTAAACCACAGTTTGCGAATGAAATATATTCACCTCGTTCAATCATTACAATTTCGATTGTTTCATCTAATCTTCGAAGTCTTGCTGCGGTAGAAGCACCGGTTGCAACTCCTCCTATAATAACTACCTTTTTCACGTGTATTCCTCCTATCGAATCACTATCGTACTATTCCGTATGGCCATCCCATAATACCGCCTAGGTTATAAACATTAGTATAACCTTTTGTAGATAATACTTGACATGCTCTGGCACTTCTTGCACCACTTTGACAATAAACATAAAGCGTAGAATTTTTATCTTTTGCTATTGTCTCAATCGTTTTATCTACAACAGACAAAGGTATATTTTTGGCGCCTTTGATATGACCGGATTGAAATTCATATTTTTCTCTAACATCTATCAAGATAATATTTTTATCTTTATTTAAATTATTTGCTGCATCTTCATATTTTAATTTTTTAATAGAGGAATTTCCTCCAAATGAATTTAAAAGATTATCTAAGAACCCCATGATCTGTCCTCCCTTATATATTAATATTGATTTTCTTAATATTCCCCATATGCCTTGGCACTAGGAAGTATCTTATAAATTGTCGATTTATGTGTTTATTATAATTCGTTTAAATTAATTCTACAGTGACTAGATTACATAAGGATAACCATGTAAATGTATTCGAATACATAATTCCTATAAATACAAAATTGATACAAATTCATAGGAAAATATATGAAACTTGGAGAACGAAAGAATACCTTGAAACCAGTTGCACTATCGATTTTTTTTTAGTATAGTTAACTAATAATGTGTTAAAAAATGGTGATATCTTAAGCAACGAAAGCTTAGTGTAGCATCAGGAATACTCCTTCCGAATTGGAAGAGTAATTTGTGTATGGCATACCGCATCGGTAGCAGAGGTGGAATACAATGAATGATAGAATGAAAGGAGAAGATCTATGGGACATTTCGGTTTTTCCTATGTTGGCTTGATTTATTTACTTATGCTAATGATTCCAAATTTGATTTGGACTAAAAAACAGCCAATAGGATATGATTCTTCAAATGAAAACAAGATACTACGAATGATGGAACGAGTAGGGCAGGTTCTGGTAACCTGTACTGTATTGATATTTTCTGATTTTAATATAAAACCTTGGTCAACTTGGTCAATCTGGTTACTGATTTCTTTCTTATTAATGGTGTTGTATGAACTATGGTGGATTCGTTATTTTCGTAGTGACAGAACCTTAAAAGACTTTTATAGTAGTTTTGCTGGGGTTCCTTTCGCAGGTGCAACACTACCTGTACTGGCTTTTTTCTTGCTTGGTGTGTATGGGAGGGTGATATGGTTAATGGTCTCCGTTCTTATTCTAGGTGTAGGTCACGTTGGGATACATGCAGAGCATAGAAAGGAACTGATTACATAAATAAAAGAACTAATTACATAAATAAAAGAACTGATTACATAAGTAAAAGAACTGATTTAGATAAGCAAAATAAATGCTTCTTTCTAATATTAGTCAGTATCCTTAAGTTATGGGGGAGCATACAATGACTTATTTTACAGCTGATCTACATCTTGGGTATAAGAAAATACTAAAATTTAGAAAACATTTTAATGATGTGCAAAGTATGGATTCTTCTATCATTTCCTTGTGGAATGAAAAGGTGAGAGATAAGGATGAAGTATATATTCTAGGAGATTTAACACATCAATCAATTGATGTTAATACAACGATAAACTACATAGAAAAACTAAACGGAAAAAAGCATCTTATCATTGGAAATCATGATGCACATCTTATAACAAATCCTAAATTTAGACATTATTTTAAATCCATTGACTGGATGGAGATGCTAAAATTTAATAACAATATGCTGACACTATGTCATTTCCCTTTAGTAGAATGGACGGATTCTCATCGTAATGTTGGAGAAGGAAAGAGCCTTCATTTATATGGACACACACATGATTCTAAGACGGAGGGGGTCTATGAGTTTTTGAAGGAAAACTACCCGTATGCTCTCAATGTTGGGGTAGATATTAATCACTTCGAACCGGTAACATTAGAAGAGTGTAAGAGAAACAATGCTACTTTTTTCAAAATTTAGTCACATAAATTAGGAAGAAAACCACGATGTAAATCATTTGTGTATATTAGTTATTGGGAACTTGAGAATAAGTGAGAAGTTTGTTTATAGGCAATTAAATTTAACTTAAATTGGATCCCTATATAAAGTTATCAGAACATGATAGAAATGAGGTTTATATGATAAAAATAACAGACAATGCAAGAAAAGAACTCTGCGAGAAGTTATCGATAGATGATGCAACATTAACATTTCTAGGTGGTGGTAGAGAAGATTCCGACGGTACAGTATTTACATACAATGAGGACTCAAAGAAAAAGGTTCTTAAGATATTAGCATTTTCCGAAGATGAAAAAGATAAGTTACAGAACCTTATCCTTCGGATAAAGTACGCAAATTTTCTTGGAGAGAATGGAATTCAGATTGCGTATCCGCTTTGTAATTCTAACGGAAATTTATTTGAAACGAGCCACGATCAAAATCACTATTACGCAGCATACCTTATGGACTATTGTGATGGTAAGAATCCAGAGAGCAGTGAGCTTACAGATGAGCTAGTCTATGAATGGGGTAAACTTACTGGAAAATCTCACTCAATAACTAAATCTTTTCAAGAAAAGATAGAGGAATCTAAGCTTGGATATGAGGAGGAACTTAACTTTTTTACTAACTGGTGTAAGGATACAGAGATAAAAACTGCGTGGAACCAAATGCATGCGGTAATAAAAAGTTTTCCTCGTAGTAAGGATGACTATGGCTTTATTCATAATGATAACCATCAAAGAAACATATTAGTATCGGGTCATGATATTACTCTGATTGATTTTGATTGTTCCTGTAGACAATTTTTTGTTCAAGATATTATTACTCCAGCACAAGGAATTATGTTTGACATCACAGGAGGAATGTTATCACCATTCAAAGAGGAAGAACGTTTAAAGAGATTCTTTGATAGTTTTATCAATGGGTATGAAACGAAGAATCATTTATCGGATTTTTGGTATCAGCAGATTCCGTTATTCTTAAATTATAGAAGAATGTTATTGTTCACCTGCATGCAAGATTGGATAAATACAGAACCAGAATTAAAGAAAAACTTTAAGGAGAATATCTTAAATCCACCTAAATTTCAATTATAGGATACGTATATTCATAAATAAAAAGAGCTAATGTATATATCTTAAGAGATTAGTCCAGAGTGATAGATTCTTTTAGGTTAGACATTAGCTTTTTTCATAATCTTCTTTTCTAACCTCATTTCATAACCTCTTTTCTAACCTCATTTAATTCTTGACATCCAATTAGTGTAATGTTATATTGAAGTTAACCGGTTAAATTAAAGAAGAGAAAGGTATTGATGTTATGAATCGTAGAATAAAAAAAGTTATATCATATGTGCTATTTTTTGCTTTGTTGATTCAATTGTCATCATTTAAGGTGGTTTATGCTTCCACGAATCAATATGAAGCAGAAAATGCATTACTTTCAGGGGGCGCAGTTTACGCAAATGATCATTCAGGGTATACAGGAACTGGGTTTGTTGGTGGGTTTACAGATAGCAATAAGGGAAATGCTAAAGTAGAATTTCAAATTCCTGCAAGTAAATCTTCTCAGTTTAAGTTAAGTTTACGATACGCCAATGGAACTGGTAGTGAAAAAACGTTATCTTTATGGGTAGATGGTAATTTTTATAAACAGCTTTATTTTCCAGCTACAGCAAACTGGGATTCTTGGAATTCCATAATAGAGACAATTTATTTAAGCCAAGGAATGCATTCGATTACTTATTTTTTTGGGAATTCGGATAGTGGCAATGTCAATATTGATAATCTTCATGTGGAGTCACTGGAACCAACAGTAATCCCTGGTAAAGTGGAAGCTGAAAATTACATAAGAATGAATGGTATTGCAACAGAAGATTGTGCAGAAGGTACTCAAAATGTTGGTTGGATACATAATGGAGATTGGTTAGAATATTCGGTAAATGTTAGTGAATCCGCTAAATATCGCGTTGATTATCGAATTGCTGGGGTGAATAATTCAACTCAAATATTAGTTCAGGTAGGTAATAATACTCTAGCTACAACAAATATTGTTAACACTGGTGGTTGGCAAGTTTATCAAACAGTTTCTTCAAAAACTTTTCAATTAAATGCTGGAATTCAAACAATAAGGATTTATTTCACTGGTGAAGGTGTTAACTTTAACTATTTCAATATAGTAAAAGATAACCAAACACCTCCAGTAGAAGGTGGAAAACCTGATCTTATTGTAACTGATATTTCATGGATTCCAAATAATCCAGTGAATGGTGAAGAAGTAACATTTAAAGCGGTCATAAAAAATCAGGGTGATGGAGCAAGTCCACAAGGAGTTATACACGGAGTAGCATTTTTAGTTAATGGAACGACGGTAAGTTGGAGTGATAATGTTACTACTTCAATTCCAGCAGGTTCTTCTATTACGGTAACTGCAAATGGTGGACCATATAACAAGGGTTCATGGACGGCAGCGACGGGTAATTATACAATACGAGCAATAGTAGATGATATTAATCGTATTGATGAATCAAATGAAAATAATAATACTTATGATAAAACGATGGTAGTTGATGTACCTAAAAAACCGGATTTAACTGTTACCGATATAACATGGCAACCTAGTGCGCCTGTTGCAGGGAATTTAGTAACATTTTCAGCTGTAGTTGAGAATAAAGGTACAGTAGCAACCTTAAGTGGAATACCATGTAATCTCTCTTTTTATGTTAATGGTATAAAAGTGAGCTGGGTGTCGAATTATACTTCATCGATTCCAGCAGGGGGGAAAGTAACACTTACTCAGACAGGAGGGAACTTTATCGCAACCAATGGTATTCATAATGTGAGAGCTGTTGTCGATGAGGAAAATCTAATAGATGAAATCGACGAAACCAATAATTCTTTTGGGAAAAGTCTTTCTATAGGTGTTGTAGAAAACTATGGTGCAACAGTTCCTTATGATACTTATGAAGCAGAGGCACAGAACTTAATGGGAGCTTCTCTTATAAGTTACGATACGACTTGGTGTAGCGTAGCTTCCGAAGCCTCTGGAAGAAGAGCAGTTAGATTAGAAAAGGGACAGTCTATTGAATTTACAATAAAAAATAAAGCACAAGGTATTGTTGTTAGATATTCTATGCCAGACAGTGCTACTGGGGCTGATATATATCAAAATCTTAGTGTTTATGTTAATGGTGTTCACACAACTGATATGACGTTTACTAATCGATACGCACACCAATATGGGCAATATGGCTCAGATGGGGGTGAGATGCAATGGTCTAATACCCCTGGAATAAACCATCATCGTTATTTTGACGAAAGCAGAATACTACTTGAAAAAGAGTATGCTTCTAGGAGTTCATTTAAACTTCAATGGGATGCAAATGATTATAATCCGAATGGTTCTTCCTATATTATTATTGATTTCATTGAGACGGAAGCAGTGCCGCAAGCATTAACAAAACCATCGAATTATGTCTCCATAACAGATTTTGGAGCTATTCCTAATGATGGGTTAGATGATACCGCTGCTATGAATGCTGCAATCAAAGCAGTGAATGGAACAACCATAAAAGGTATTTGGATTCCAGAAGGTACCTTTCATTTTAATACAGGAACGAGGGGACAAACGAAGATAAAATTACCGAAAGGTGTTTCAGTACAAGGAGCAGGCATGTGGCGTTCGACTCTCACTGGAGCTTTTGCAGGATTCTATCTTCAAGAAGGCAATGTAACATTAGCAGACTTCACGATAAAAGCAGAAGAAACTTATCGTTCTAATGCTTCTGGAATTGCAGGTTTAGAGGGAAATGCACAAAACTCTACCATAATAAATCTATGGATTCAGCATACGAAAGTCGGATTATGGTTAAATGAAGGAACTGTAAATGCTCTGGTTTCAAAATGCCGAGTTAGAGATACTTGGGCGGATGGTATAAATCTAAATGGTGGAACAAAGGATACGATAGTGGAGCATTGTAATTTTCGAAATACAGGTGATGACGGAATGGCTATGTGGTCAAAATCCTTAAATGGGGGGAGTGGTACTGTAGAAAACTGTACCTTCCGAAATAATACAGTCCAAATACCTAATCTAGCCAATGGAATCGGTATTTATGGTGGTAAAAACAATACGGTTAGTAATAATCTTATCCTTGATGTGGTAGATAATGGTTCGGGTATCCAATTTGGAACCAATCATGGTCCATCTGCATTTACAGGAACTTTAACGATAAGTAATAATAAACTTGTACGTGCTGGGTCTTGGCATCATGATTATGGATATCAAATAGGAGCAATCTGGGGTTATTGGATTAATAACAATGGTTTAGCACAAAATTTAACCGTTTCAGTAAGTAATAATCTCATCGACAGTAGTATCTATTCTGGAATCTTCACAGAGGAATCGAATGTAGGTACAACTGTGAAATTTACAGATAACAGGATAAATAATTCTGGGACTTATGGTGTTCATATCAGAGATTCAGCTAGAGGCTCAGCGGTATTTCAAAATAATACGGCAAATGGTAGTGGATTAGTAAACTTTAAGAATGATTCACCTAACTTTACAGTAAGTGGAACCGGAAACAGCTGGTAGTACGATAGTGATGATTAGGAAAATGGGGTCGTACAGACCTCATTTTTCTTTGAAAGTTAGGTACCAGCCCTAGAGTTTGCAGGCTATGGAAAGGTATGGTTATTAATATGAATTGGACATTAACAAATTCAAGTCTTGATAAGGATAGTATCACATCAAATGGTAACAGATTTTTAATTGGAAATGGTTATCTGGGAATCCGAGGAACCCTAGAAGAATATAGAAAAGAATATTTTCCAGCTATTAATTTAGCGGGAATTTATGATCAGGTTGGTGAGGGGTGGAGAGAACCTCTAAATGCACCCAATGCATTATATACGAGGATTGAAGTTGACGAGGTAGAATATCAATTACCGAAAATAGAACCAAGGTATCATGAATTATCACTTGATTATCGTCATGGGATTTTAGATAGACAAACAGTTTGGGCTTCTAATAAAGGGACAATAATTGTAAAATCAAGCCGCTTTGCAAGTATGAAAGAGAAACATTTGGTTGTCTTAAATTATAGTATAACAGCAGATTATGATTGTGAAATTATAGTTTATACAGGGATTGATGGAAGTGTCTGGGATATTCATGGGCCACATTACGATAAAGTTGAGTTTCAAAAACAGCTGTTAAGGCATAATGAAACTGAGATTTTAAATGAGAAGTATTTATTAGAATCTGAATCTAAATGGAATGGACATCGTCTATCAATAGCAGCACAAACTCATGAAAATAAAGATATTGTCTATGTCACAGAGGATATCATATGTAACAAAGAGGCTAAGATAGAACTTATAGAAAGTGATAAAGAGTGTCTTAGAAAGCTTACTTTTCATGGAAAAGCAAAGGAGGAAATAAACTTTACAAAGTATATCACGGTCTTTACAAGTAAAGACTGTGTTGATTATAAGGAACAGTCAATAAAAATTGTAAATCATGCGAAAGACACAGGTTATGAACGTTTACAAGAAGAGCATAAAAATGTATGGGAGCAATTATGGAATATCTCGGAGGTTACAATTGAGGGAGACGATGAGGCTAATGATGCTCTCAATTACTCCCTATATCATCTTCATTGTATTGCACCAAGGCATAGTAAAAGCTTATCAATAGCTGCAAGAGGGTTATCTGGGCAGACATATAAAGGTGCTGTTTTTTGGGATACTGAAATGTTTATGTTGGACTTTTTTCTGTATACGCAACCAGAAGTGGCAAAGACCTTATTACGCTACCGGATTGATACGTTAGAGGGGGCTAAGAAAAAGGCAAAGCTTTATGGGTATGAAGGAGCTTTTTATGCATGGGAAAGCCAGGAAGGTGGCTATGATGCTTGTTCCGATTATAATGTTACCGATGTGTTTACCAAACGACCAATGAGAACGTACTTTAAAGATAAACAAGTACATATATCTTCCGCTATTGTATATGGCATTCGTTCCTACTTAAATTACACGAATGATTTTTCCATTCTCGCTGAAGGTGGAGCAGAGACAATCCTAGAATGCGCGAAGTTTTATTATAGTTTATTGGAAAAAAAGATTGGGAAGGAATACTACGAAATTCATGATGTGATTGGACCAGATGAATATCATGAGAGGGTAAACAATAATGCATATACAAACCGAATGGCGAAGTTAACCTTCGAGACTGCTATTGACATATTAGATCATGAAAAAAATAAAGATGAAGAATTTTATATTAAATTATTAAAACAGTACGAGATTAAGGATCTGTTAGATAAATTAAAAGATGCATGCAATAAGTTATATATACCGAAACCAAAAGATAACTCTGATCTGATAGAACAATTTGATGGCTTCTTCGAATTAGAGGATGTTTCATTAGAAGAGGTTCGTTCCAGGTTATTGCATGAGAAGGAATACTGGGGAGGTGCCTATGGTGTAGCCTCTCATACTCAGGTAATCAAACAAGCAGATGTAGTTACTATGTTAGTTCTATTTAAAGAAGAATATCAAAGGGAGGTATTACAGCAGAATTTAAATTATTATGAACCAAGAACTGAGCATGGCTCCTCCTTAAGTGCTTGCATGTATTCCTTATTGTATTGCATGTGTGATCAACCTCAATACGCATACCCATTCTTTATGAAATCAGCGCTGGCTGATTGGAATGGAAAAGGAAAAGAGTGGGCCGGACTAGTCTATATTGGAGGAACTCACCCAGCAGCAGCTGGAGGTGCATACATGACAGCAATCAAAGGCTTTGGTGGCTTTCAGATAGAAAACGGTGTTATAAAAGCTACCCCTAGGTTACCAAAACATTGGGTTAGACTTAAGTATAGAGTATTGTATCAAGGAGCTATCTATGAGATTGATGCATCTAAAGAACAGGTATCTATTAGTAAAATTGAAATGTAATGGTATTAAGAACTGAATTTACTGATAAATTGGTATGAAACATGGTTTGAAAATTAGATGACAATACAAAAGTTATGCGCAGCATGCGCAGAAAAGAGGTCTAAGATGATTAAAGGTGTTATTTTTGATTTAGATGGTGTTTTAGTATCAACCGATGAACTTCATTATGCAGCATGGTCGCAGCTAGCTAAGATGATTGGAATCACAGAATTTAATCGTGAGGACAATCAAAGACAAAAAGGTGTAAGCCGCATGGAATCTTTAGAAATTGTCCTAGAAAAAGGGGAGAAGTGCTATTCTGATGCGGAAAAGGTTTTGTTAGCAAATATGAAAAATGATATTTATGTTAACTTGTTAACTGATTTAGATCAGGAAGCAGTTCTTCCTGGGGCAGTAGAAATATTAATGAGATTAAAGAAGCTTGAGATTAAAATAGGGATTGGCTCAGTAAGTAAGAATACACCGATTATATTAGAAAAGACAGGATTGATTACTTACATAGATGAAGTTAGTTGCGGATTAGATATAACGAATTCTAAACCGGACCCTGAAGTTTTTTTGGTAGCAGCGAATAAACTTGGTTTACAACCGAAGGAATGTCTTGTGATAGAGGATTCTAAGGCTGGAATTATAGCTGCAAGAGCGGCAGAAATGAGAAGTTTAGCAGTAGGACCAGAACATAAAAAATTAGACGCTGATTATTGTTCAGAGTCTTTATCAAACGAGTTAGATTGGAATCTGTTATTAGGATAATAGAAAAAATTATTAAGTATTATTTTAACCTCATCAGGGAAGAGACTTGCCTGTTTTAAAAAGCCACGTAGTGGCAATGAGGTTATGAGTAAGTAGCGTTAGCGGATTGCGAATATCCGCTTTGACTTAATATGGAACAAATCATAAGTTTGAAATTAATTGAAAAAGAAAAAAAGTGTTCATAAAGAAATTAAATTTATTTTAGGTTAACCGGTTGACAAAAGGATTCAATTATGAGTATAATGAATTAAAGTTAACCGGTTAACTCCATATAGAAAAAAATTTATATAGTTAAATACAGGATTGGTTAAGTCAGGGGAATCCGGGAGGTTATTAATGGATAGAAAAATTACAATTCGCGATGTAGCCAAACATGCGGGGGTATCTGCTGCATCGGTTTCTTATGTTTTAAACGGTATAGATAAGATTACCCCTGAGACTAAACAACGTATCCTAGCGTCTATAGATGAGCTAGGTTATCAGCCAAGTTTAACAGCGAGGTGTTTATCAAGTGGCAATTCAAAATTAATCGGTATCAGCTTACCGATTACAGAGAAAGGTGATATTCCTGGAGTATTACTAGAAAACAATCCATTCTTTGGTGAATTTATTAGTGGAATAGAAAATGTTACAAGAGAAAAAGGATACGACATTTTAATAAGTGGTGTTAGCACAAACGAACAGTATAAAGATTGGATTCAAAGAAGAAAATTAGATGGAATTATTATGCTTGGAGTGTACCCAAAAAGTATTTTTGAAGAAATTCAAAATATGAATATTCCAATTGTATTAACGGATGCTTATGAAGAATATGCAAAGCAATTTCACCGGGTTATGGTAGAGGATGAATTAGGAGGCTACTTAGCAACCAAACACTTAATTGATTTAGGACATAGAAAGATTGCATTGGCAGTTGGTAGTGTAATAAAAAGTCATGTTAATTATAAGCGTTACCAAGGATATAAAAGAGCTTTGGAGGAAGCAAATATTGAGATAGAACCTTCTCTACTTTTTGAGGATCATGTCACGTTTCATGGTGGATACCGTATCGGCCAAAAAATGTTAGAAGATAGTTGTAAGGCAACCGCAGTTTTTGCTATTGCAGATATTATGGCAATCGGAATTATGAAGGCTTTTACAGAACATGGGAAAAAGCTACCACATGATTTATCAATTGTAGGTTTTGATAATATAAAATTTGGAAATTATACAATGCCAGGGCTTACGACTATGAGCCAGGACATTATTCTAAAGGGTAAAGTTTCTGCAAAGATGATCTTGGATGATTTAGAAGGTGGAAAGAGAACAAATACTTCAATTACATTAAAACCAGTGTTACTGGAACGTGATTCGACAATGAATAGGTTGGATTAGAAAAGGTAAGAAGAGAAAAATTCTAATAATAATATGAAACGGTGGAAATTAAGATGAATCAAAATACATACGATTTTAAGACAAGTCCAGTTGCTAATCAAAAAGCTGTTATACAAGGAGATTGTTATCGTTTTACAGTACTGACATCTAGATTAATTCGATTAGAATATAATGAGGATGGTTATTTCGAAGATTTAGCAACTCAAGTGGTAATAAACCGTGAGTTTCCAGTACCAGAATACCGTGTAAAAGAAGGGGAAGATAGCTTAGAAGTAATAACTGAGCACTTACATCTTACCTACAATAAAAAGCTGTTTAGTAAAAATGGTTTATGTATTCAAGTAAAAGGAAATTTAAGTGCTTATCGAAGTATATGGCATTTTGGTGAGACAGGAGAGAACTTAAAAGGAACAGCAAGGACGTTGGATGAGACGGATGGTGAAATAGCGTTAGAAGATGGTTTACTTTCACGAAATGGGTTTGCAATCATTGATGATAGTCGTTCCATTTTATTAAATAAAGATGGATGGGTAAAACCTAGAGAACAAAAAGGAATTGACTTATACTTTTTTGGATACGGAAGAGAGTACCTGAAATGTCTCAACGATTATTATGTACTATGTGGTAAGACCCCCATGTTACCTCGTTATACTCTTGGTAATTGGTGGAGCCGCTTCTACCCATATTCAGAAGATGAATATAAACAGTTAGTTCGTAAATTTGAAACAGAGAATGTACCATTTTCCATGGCAGTTATTGATATGGATTGGCATCTGACTAAACTTGATCCGAAATACGGAAGTGGGTGGACAGGATATACATGGAATAGAGAGTACTTTAAAGAGCCAAAAGAATTTCTAGACTGGTTGCATGACCATGGAATGCATGTAACGTTAAATGTACATCCAGCGGATGGTGTTCATGGGCACGAAGAGATGTATCTACCGATGGCAAAAGAACTAGGTGTGGACTATACCAAGGAAGACAAAATTCAATTTGACATTTCTGATCGTAAATTTTTAGAGGCGTATTTTAAGTATTTACATCATCCTCACGAAGAAATTGGAGTAGATTTTTGGTGGGTAGATTGGCAACAGGGAGGAAGCAGCAAAATAGAAGGTTTAGATCCTCTATGGATGCTAAATCACTTTCATTTCCTGGATAGCGGAAGAGATGGAAAAAGACCACTTACATTTTCTCGTTATGCAGGGCTAGGCAGTCACCGTTATCCTCTTGGCTTTTCAGGTGATACATTTGCTACTTGGGATACCTTAGATTTTCAGCCATATTTTACAGCAACTGCAAGCAATGCTGGCTTTGGTTGGTGGAGCCATGACATTGGAGGACATATGCATGGTGTTAAGAGCGATGAGATGTTGGTTCGATGGATTCAATTTGGAGTGTTTTCTCCTATTATGCGTATTCATAGTTCGGACAATCCGTTTTTTGTAAAAGAACCATGGAAATATAATTCCTATATTGGTGGGATTTTAACTGGGTTTTTACAACTACGCCATCAATTAATACCGTATTTATACACAATGAATTATTTATTCCATAGTGAGAATAAACCACTGATCCAACCAATGTATTATCAAAACCCGGAGAACGAGGAAGCATACCATGTTCCGAATCAATATTACTTTGGCTCAGAGTTAATCGCATGTCCGATAACAAAACCTTTAAACCTTGAACTCAATATGGGTGGATTTGATGGATGGCTCCCGGAAGGAATATATTTTGATTTCTTTACCGGAAGAGTGTATCGTGGGGGACGCCGAATACGATTCTATCGTGAACTTTCAACGATACCGGTCTTTGCACGTGCCGGAGCTATTATTCCGATGGTGGTAAAGGATGCCGTATCCAACAGTGCCGAGAATCCATCGGATCTTTTAATCAAGGTCTTTGCTGGTGCGGACGGAAGATTTGACTTGTATGAAGATAACTCTCTTACTTCAGTGCAAAGTGAAGTTAGGGAAGTAATTACTTCGATGCAATTTACCTGGAATAAAGACTCCGAATTTAAAATTCAATGTAGAAGTAAAAATAATGGTATCATTCCAGAAGAAAGAAACTATCAGATTGACATCGTTGGCTGCAAAGATAGTGATTTAGTTAGTGTATTTCTTGAGGGAAAAGAAATATCCTTTACGAAACGATATGATGCGGAAAGAAATATTATGCATATTCAGGTATTCTCAATTACTGTGAATAAGGCTCTTGTTATTAAGCTGCCTGAATGCGATCAAATTATAGAAAATGATATAATTGTACAAGTTTTTAATTTACTAGATAAGACACAGATTGACTTTGATTGTAAGAGTTTAATTTATCGAATTATTAAAAAACATCGTAGCAGAGAGCTTGCTATGGCAGAGATTCAGGCTTTACATTTACCAGATGAATTACTTGGTGCTTTATACGAAGTTATAATGGCTTATTAGTTTGGCAATTTTTATAGGTTGTTTTGTTCTTATGTTAGAATAGAAAGGGGGGATTTCTTTCATGGAAAAGCAAAAACTAATCAGTAGGACAGAAGAAATAAAACAACTAGAAAAGAATATAGAAGTAAAGGATGTATATGAAGAGAAAAAGGTACTAGAAGAGAATGTGAAACTGCCATTTCTAAAAAGGATACAAACTAAATTAGTTCTAGGATATCTACTTCCTGTTGGCTGTATTATATTGTTAGGTGCCATTTCCTACCAAAAAGCATCCAACTCTATTATTAGCAATTATGAGAACTCAATTAGTCAGACCCTTGATATGACCGGACAGTATTATACCTATTTATTATCTGCGGTACAGTCGCAAACTAATGAGTATTATACTGACTTTGATATTAAAGACTATTTTGCTGGGCTGTATAAGATTTCTTCCACAAAAGAAATACAATTTCGTAACGCTACAATGGAAAGCATCAAAAAGAAAACTTGGTCGAATGATTACATTAAAAATGTTTTTCTATTATCCGGTGACAATGAGTCGTTGATAACGACAAAAGCAAAGGATGACGGTCTTTACGGAAAATACCTAGAAACAGAACAAGGAAAGAAAATAAAAGAAAATCCAGATCGATATTTTATTTTTGGTTCAAATAACGAAATGGATGAATACCTGTTAACGAAAAGCAAGGAAAGTGCTCTAAGAATTGCGAGACAGTTCAAAACTGGAAACGGCTGTATTATTGTAGATATCAGCGATACTGCAGTACGTCTGACCTTAAACCGTCTTGATATGGGTGAGGGCAGTTTGTTAGGATTAATTACTGAAGATGGTGTAGAATTGCTATCGGATTCCAATCAAACAGATGCTTCCAGGCAGGAAGAACCACTGTTTTATCAGAAGGGATTTTATGAGTCTGCAAGAAATGGTGAAAATAGTAGTGGTTTTGAGTACATAGAAAATAAAAAGGAAGATTACATGTTTGTCTACTCTAAAGTAGGTGACACTGGTGTTATGATCTGTGCTTTGGTACCAAAAGCAAATATCATGGGACAGGCATCTGATATTAAGAATATCACAATAATCCTTGTTGTATTTGCAAGTATTCTTGCTTTAATAACCGGAAGCACGATTGCTAGTGGTATCGGGAAGGTTATTAAGAAAATGACGTATACCTTAAGAAGGGCCGCAAATGGTGATTTAACGGTGTCCTTAAATGTGAAAAGAAAAGATGAATTTGGATTGTTAGCAAAGGATATTTCAGATATGCTCTCACAGGTGAAGAGTTTAATTTATGAAGTGAAGTCTGTTGGTAGCGCTCTATATCTGGAAGCAAATCAAGTCACTCAATCATCAAAAGAATTTACCAAGAGCACCGAGCTTATCAAGGCTTCTATTGCAGATATAGAGAGTGGAATAGTTCAGCTTGATGAAAATTCGGGTGATTGTATTGGGCAGATGGACCAACTATCCGGAGAAATAACACTGGTGACTGAGAACACATCGAGGATTAGTAACATTACCTCTAATACAGCAGACTCTATTGGACATGGTATTCATACGATGGATCAATTAAGTCATAAGACTGAATCAAGTAATGACATAATGAGAGAAGTCATTGCAACGATTGAATTACTGGAGGAGAAGTCGAAAAACATAGGACAAATCGTCGATGTGATGAATGGGATTTCAGAACAGACAAATTTGCTTTCCTTAAATGCATCGATTGAATCGGCACGGGCAGGAGTTTATGGACGCGGCTTTTCGGTTGTTGCAGAAGAGATCAGAAAACTAGCAGATCAATCTTTAGAATCTGCGACTAAAATTCGTACTATTATTGATGAGATTATCTATCATACAAAAGGTGCAGTAAACATTGCTAAGAAAGCGGATATTATAGTTGCAGAACAGGGATTTGTTGTAAGAGACACAACGGAGTCATTCCATGTTATGAGTGAACAGATTCGTGTATTGATGGAGGAACTTAACTTTATACGAGATAATGTTGAAAATATGGAACAAGCCAGATTAAAGACTTCAGAAGCAATTATGAGTATTTCTGCAGTTTCTGAAGAAACGACTGCCTGCTCCGATATGGTAATTCATACGGCAATGCAACAAGTAAAGTCAGCAAATCAGTTAGATCAAGCATCAATGGAGTTACTAAATCGAGCGAGGCAATTAGAGTTTGCAATTAATCAATTTACCATATAAAAAAGTGAAAACATACGATATTTTTAGTGAAAATGTATTGACAAAATTGGTAAGCGGTAGTAAACTTAACGTAGTTAACCGGTTAAATTAATACATAACCGGATTGTTTTTATCAATGTGGTTAACCGATTAACAATGTATGATTATTGAAAAGAGTACATTGCTAATCATTTCATTAAGGAATCTAAATTGATTTAACAATCACTAGAGAAGAAAATTGGTTAACAAAAAGTTTTTATAATTAAATATTATGTTATAATTATTATGAGGAGGTAGTTTTATGAAGAATTACAAAAAGGTATTATCCGTAATCATGACGTTAGCATTGACTGTTTCAATGGCTACTGGCTGTGGTAAGAAAGATAATACGACCGATGCTGGGGTTACACAAACTCCAAAAAGTGCAACAGAAAACGGCAGCAAAGATAAGGCTTCGGACAAAGTTGAAGTACAGGATATTACACTCAAAGTTTGGGCACCAGAAGAAGAGCAAGAAGTAACCACAGACATGTGTAATTTGTTTGCAGAAAATCATCCAGAGTACAAAATTACATTCGACATCGGTATTATGAGTGTAGCGGACTCTATTGATGCAATTAAGAAAGATGCTGATGTTGCAGCGGATGTATTTGCTTATCCATCCGGTGGTGTTCCAGAGTTAGTGGAAGCGGGCCTTATTCTACCTATCACTGTAGATGCTGATACTATCAAAAATATTCACGGTGAAGCATCGATTAAGAGCTGTACTTTAAATGGATTATTATATGGTATTCCAGAATCTCCAAATTCATGGTTTATGTACTATGATAAGAGCAAGTATACAGAAGATGATGTAACTTCTCTTGAAAAGATGATGGCAAAGGATTTAGGAGACGGCGTAAAGAATTTTTCCTGTGATATCGACAATAGTTGGTATATGTCAGCTTTCTTCTATGCAAATGGTGGTACCTTATATGGAGAAAATGGAGATGACCCAACTCAGTGTTCTTGGAATGATGAGAAAGGTGTTAAAGTTGGAACATATTTAATTAATCTAGTAAATAATCCAAAATACATAGATGATCAAGATGGACTTGCTGGTTCTTTAATGAAAGAAGGCAAATTGGGTGCTCTTTGTTCTGGAACATGGGCAGCAGCAGATCTACAGGCTGGTTTAGGAGATAATTATGCAGCTTGCAAACTTCCTACCATTAATATTGATGGAACTGATTATCAATTAAGTAACTTTGCCGATTTTAGAGCATTAGGTGTAAATGCTGTTACGAAAGCTCCTAAAGCAGCACAACAATTAGCAGCTTGGTTAGGTGGAGAAGAGTGTCAATTAATGCGTTTTGAAAGAGTAAATTCAACTGCACCTACTGTAAAATCTTTAGTAGAAAATGAAACAGTAGCAGCAAATGTTGCAGTAGCAGCATTATCTAATCAAACAAATTATTCCACACCAAACCCATCAACTTCTAAGTTAAATGATTACTGGACTCCAGCAGCAGCGTTTGGTGCAGGAATTGTAAATGGTGATATCAAAGAAGCTAATTTACAACAGAGCTTAGATTCAATGGTGGAAGGTTTTATTGCAACCTTGGTTAAACAGTAATTCTTTGACTAGAAAAAGTACACTTTGCAAACTTATCCTTGCTAAGAGTAAAAAGTTTTTTGCCTATCTAATCGGAACACAAAACTTTAGCTATACATAAGACTTACTTTTGGTAAGGAAAAAATAATTGAACTTAGAGGGCTGTTGCAAGACATGATAGATCGTCTAGTCTTTTCTTAAAATTGTCTCGTTTCTTATGAGAATGAGTACAATAAGAGGAAAATAGATTTGCAACAGCCCTACATACGTAAAAGCATAATAAAGATGTTACATTTAAGAATGTTTGATTAAAATTGGGATTACAGAAAGCTGGTAGGAGGGATGGTAATGAAGAATAAAAAAGGAAATCCGATTCTTCGGTTACTTCATAAATTCAAGTGGATAGGCAGGGCGTTTCGTCAGGGTGATGCATTAACTAGACTTTCTTATGTAATAATGGGCCTTTCTAACATTGGAAGAGGACAGATAGTAAAAGGACTCCTATATATGCTCCTGGAAATTAGTTTTATCTTCTACATGTTAGTATTTGGTATACATAATTTTATAGGATTAGGTACATTAGGAACAAAAAAACAAGAAATGGTCTATAACGAGGCGGAAGGAATCTTTCAAACCATACGTGGAGATAACTCAATGTTAATGTTATTGGCTGGAGTTACAACCTTATTTGTTATTTTGTTTTTCATAATTGTTTGGGTGACAAACGTAAGATCAGCTATTAAGGTACAACAGTTAAAAGAAAATAGAAAGAAAATACCAAGCTTTTTTAGTGATGTAAAGTCATTATTTGATTCCAACATTCACAAGTTATTATTAGCAATACCGATCTTTGGTTTAGTGTTATTTACTGTGGTTCCTCTTGTTTATATGATTTTAATGGCATTTACGAATTATGACATCAACCATCAACCACCGGGAAATTTATTTACTTGGATAGGATTAGAGAATTTTAGATTGATGCTGTTGTCAAAAGATACGATTGCTAAAACATTTTGGCCAGTATTGGGATGGACCATGATTTGGGCATTTTTTGCTACATTTTCCTGTTATTTTGGAGGTTTATTGTTAGCAATATTAATTAACTCAAAAGGTATTCGTGGTAAAGGCTTTTGGAGAACAATATTTGTAGTCACTATAGCAGTCCCTTCCTTTGTATCTCTTTTGATTATCCGTGTTATGCTTGCACCGCATGGCGCTTTAAATATATTACTTGAAGAACTAGGTTTCATTACAGCAAAGTTACCTTTCTTTACGAATGCGGCCTGGGCAAGGGTTACGGTTATCATAGTTAACCTATGGGTAGGTATACCTCATACGATGTTAATTACAACAGGAATTCTTACCAATATTCCTGCTGATTTATATGAAAGTGCAAAGATAGATGGTGCCGGTCCTGTAAAGACATTTGTAAAAATAACAATGCCCTACATGTTATTTATTACAACACCTTATCTGATAACTAATTTTATCGCTAACATCAATAACTTTAATGCTATTTATTTCTTAACAGAAGGTGGACCTGCGACCCTTGATTACTTTAAAGGTGCTGGAAAAACAGATTTACTTGTAACGTGGCTGTTTAAGTTAACGGTCGATAGTAAGGATTATTGTTATGCTGCAACGATAGGTATTATGATCTTTATAATATCTGCAACGCTATCCTTAATTGTTTACAGAAGAACAGGTGCCTATAAGAATGAGGAGGGATTCCAATAATGAGTAAAAATTTAGTTGGTCTTAATGTAAAATCATTAAAGAAGATACCGGTAGTTGGCTTATTATTAATGATCTCTATCTTACTTCCTTTTATTGAAATACCAAGCGAGGGAATCAAGGTATCCGGAATTAAAATATTATTGGAAGCAATTAATCGATTTGACCATGGTAATTCCTTTGTTATATTATGTACTTTATTACTGATTGGTGTTTCCTATCTATGTATGTTAATAACAAGTGTCTTATTATCGCTGAAACCATCTAAAACAAGTGTTAAATTTTCAATATTTACATATATCTATAGTTTTACAAGTTCTGTTATCTTATTGTTTACTGTAACAAAAGTTATAAATTCATCTGGTATTTTATCTGTTAAGTTCTTAGTTAAGTACTTAAGTTTTGGTTATTGGATTCTGTTTTTAGGAAGTTTAATTGGATTGGCACTATCCTTACGTGCAGCAAAGATAAATCCAGGATATATTGTTTTGATTATCTTATCAATTGTATGGTTATTCCCAATCGTTTGGATTGTTATGACTTCTTTTCGTGGTGAGTCTGGGTCCTATACTTCTTACTTCCTGCCAAAGGAACTTACATTTAAGAACTATATTGTCTTGCTAACAGATAGCAGTAAATTCCCATATCTAAGATGGTTTGGTAATACCTTATTGGTTTCTGTATGCTCCTGTGTGTTAACTACATTTATTGTACTATCTACAGCGTTTACCTTATCTAGAATCAGATTCTCTGGACGTAAGTTATTCATGAATGTTGTATTGATACTTGGTATGTTTCCGGGATTTATGTCAATGATTGCCGTTTATTATATCTTAAAAGGTATGCAACTAACACAGTCATTAATTGCGTTGATCTTAGTATATTCAGGTGGTGCAGCTATGACCTACTATATAGCGAAGGGATTCTTTGATACGATTCCCAAAGCACTAGATGAAGCAGCTTGTATTGATGGAGCTACGAAGTGGCAGGTATTTACGAAGATTACAATTCCAATATCAAAACCAATTATTATTTACACAGTGCTGATTTCTTTTATTTCACCATGGACTGACTATATCTTTGCTAAAGTAATCATGGGTGATGATTATAAGAATTATACAGTTGCTCTTGGGCTATTTACAATGTTATCAAGAGAGAATATTGATAAGTGGTATACAAGGTTTGCAGCAGGTGCTGTATTGATTTCAATTCCAATTGCATTATTATTTATTTTATTACAGAAGTACTATGTGGAAGGACTCTCTGGATCAGTAAAAGGATAAGAATTTAGATACAATTGAAGAGCTTTCCAAGATGCCTAGCATTTTTGGGTAAGCTCTTTTTCAATTTATTAAGGAAGACAAGAACGGGAGGAACTATGAGAAGCAAGAAAAGGTCATGGATAGCGATATTACTGATTTGCTGTTTGATATGTGGCATGATACCAAAAGTTGTCTTTGCGGAAAATAATATTTTTTACATAAAAAACAATTATACTGATGGTGCTTATCTCTATGAAGTAGAAGGAATTCTTTGTTATGGGATACCTATGGAGGGCGATCAAAGTTTTCAATGGGAGATTGTAAAAAAAGAAGGATTTACCTTAATTCAAAATGTGAAAACTGGAAACTGTGTCACCTTGCAGGGACATCGCACAAAAGAGGTAGAAGGGTACTGGAGTGACCCTGTGTTCTGCCAAAAATTTGAAGAGGGTAACGATACTTTTTACTGGGATATTTTAGAGGGAGAAGGACAAAATATTGTTTCTGACAGTAAAATCTATCAAAGTTATGGTCTTCATTTGGAAGGTGTAACAGATGGTAAGGTTAGAAGTCAGTTTATTGATGCTGATCAACTTACCTGGGGAAATATGAAGTGGGATATCATACCTATGAACAGGGTTTCCTTTCAATTTGCTACAAATGCAGGGGTTTGTATTCAAAATACTAGTAATGAAAAATATCTTACAGTGAAAGAAGGAGTTATGACCTACGATATTCCAACAGGAGCGGATGATTCCTATATATGGATTCTAGAGCAAAAGGGTGAGAATATCAGAATCAAGAATAAGCTAACAGGGGATTATATTAAAATAGAGAGTGGATTATCAAATCACAAAGAAGATAAAACAATCACATGTAATAAATTAGTACAAGAGGATCGTAGCTTTGAGTGGCAGATTAAGCTTGCAAGTTCAGTTAAAATTTGGCCCGCAATGGAAGAATATAAGGGATATGTGCTTACTGTCGGTGAAGAAGATAATGGAATGTTATTATGTAAGAATAGGAAATCAAGCGTAGATGAGAATGCTTCTTTGACCGAATGGAATGTAGTTGCAGCTTCTGAGGTTGGTGATGTGGCTGGAGCATTCCGCTTACCAGAAGGCGTCTATAACCTAAAGAATAGTTATTACTCCCTTTATATGATGGAGGAGGATGGAAAAGCTGTTTACGGGAATGTGGATATTACAGATAAAAGGGCGCAGTGGAGAATCCTTTATCAACCAGCGGAAAATAAGACAGCACTTAGGAATGAGGCAACTGGTCATTATTTCTATGTAGTGGAAGAATCAGGAGAGTTAAAAGCGACAGAGAAAGAAGTTTATGCATGGAATCTGTTAAGGAATAAGAATTCTTTATATCCTGACGCTGTTATTCTTGGGGATTCGAATCATCAGGACCGTTATCTTCACATGGAGAGTCTTAGTGGGTTTATTGAGAATAGCAATCGTGTACAGCCTTCCTGGGGAACCCCTCACTGGATACCAATACTGGTAGATTCTAAGGTGACGACTAAGGAGATAGAGGAATTTACTGCACCGGATAATTTTATTAGAATACAAAGCGTAGAATTAAAAAATAACTATTTATATGAAAATAATGCTGGTGCTTTTCTATATGGTGAGTATAAAAAAGAAGATGGTAGAAGCCATTGGCAATTGATTAAGGATGAAAAAAGCGGTGCATATCTCATACAAAATCGTGAAACTGAGCATATCCTAATGAATAAGGGAAATGGAATTCTTCGAGTTGTAGAAAAAGAAGAAAATCTACCGGAAGGAGCATTATGGGATATCGTAGAAAAGGAAGATAGTATCTTAATACATAATACCTTCTCTGATAGAGCGGAGTATCAACAACCATATCTTAATCTGAAAAAACAAAATGGCAGCGTTCAATCAAGTCTTGTTTCTAACGAAGATAAATCGTGTTGGTTTTTGATTGAAATAGCGCCGGAAAAAGGGGAGCAGGTAATGAGCGAGGAAGAACTTTCGGTTTCCCTGGAATCTTATCTCGATACGAATCTATACCAATTAGAAGCTGAGGATAATGGGATAACTTTAGACGGAGTATTTCAAAAAGAATGTTATAAGGATAGCAACTTCTTTATTAAGGTAGATACAAAAGAATATCTATACTATAAAGATGGATGGAAGTTAGAAACAATCATAGATAAGGACAAAAATCTTTACCAATGGACGGAACTAACTGCTCAGGGGGAAACAATGTTTGAAAATGAAAAGCAAAAAGTAAAAGTTATGAAAATCACATCAGATGCTAAGTATGAGCAAGAGAGTATCTACTTATCAGAAGTAGGACAAAGTTTTACTGTATATGCAAAGGAACAAGGAACCTATCAATGCAAATTAGGAAATACGAAGAATAATGATAATGTAGAGGTCTTAGTAAATGGTATTAAAGCTATTGAAATAAAATTATTAAAAGGGAAAGCATTTGAGCTAAAACTTAACAAAGGAATTAATACAATAACATTTCCTTCTGTGTCGGATATTGATTCATTAACGATAAGGGACAGTATAAATAAAGAAGTAAGAGGAGCAACCGCCACATATCGAACTATTGAGGCAGAAGATTGTATTACTACTGGAACTGTACTTGAGAAAGATAGAACCTATCATGAGATACAGAGTGAAGCTTCAGGCCGAAGTGCTGTAATCCTTGATGGAACTGGACAATACCTAAAAGTGGAGCTAAAAGTTCCGGCAAATTCTATTGTTCTTCGCTATTGTATTCCAGATAGTACAGATGGAAAAGGTCTTAAGGCTCCATTAAATCTATATATTGATGGTGAAAAAAATCGCTCTATTGAACTAACCTCAAAGTATAGTTGGTCTTACGGTACTTACCCATGGACGAATGTGCCAGCAGATGGTGCACCACATCATTTCTTTGATGAAGTTAGAGTAATGCTTGATAAAACCTATCCAGCAGGAACGGTACTAAAGTTCCAAAAAGATGCAGCTTGTCAGGCAGCGTATTATATCATTGATTTTGTTGAATTAGAAGAAGTAGCATCACCGCATGAGCAACCTGAGAATTCGCTATCAATCACTGATTTTGGAGCAATACCGAATGATGGTGTTGATGATACGATTGCATTCTTAGATTGTCTAAAAGAAGCAATCAAACAAAAGAAGGAAGTGTGGATACCTGCTGGAGAATTTATTCTTAATTCACCTTCAAAGGATTTTGACGCTGGAGATCAGGCAGAGAAGAACCGAGGCATCGTTCTCACAGAAGACAATGTTGTTATACGTGGTGCTGGTATGTGGCATTCGGTACTTCGTGGTGAATATGCAGCATTTTTTATCAAAGCAAATAACATCAGTTTCTATGATTTTTCCATGATTGGAAATGCGACTGCTAGAAGAGATGCAATCGATCCTTCCGGTATTGAGACAGATTATAATACGAAAAATATGAAAAATCTAACAATACAGAATGTATGGATTGAACATTATAAAACTGGGATATGGACACATAATCTAAGTGATTTGCATGTGGTTGGATGCCGTATCCGAAATACTTATGCGGATGGAATGAACTTAAGAAGAGGAACCTCAAATTCTATTATCGAGCAATGTGATGTTCGTTATACTGGTGATGATGCGATAGCGCAGTGGTCATCTGATTATAGTGACACGAATAACAAGATTAGATATAATACAGTTTCCTTACCATGGTTAGCGAATAACATTGCATTATATGGTGGAACTGACATCGAGATAACGAATAATCTATTAAAAGATACAGTAACAAATGGCGCAGGAATTAATATTAGTACGAATTTTAATCCAGTACCTTTTGCTGGTTCAATAAAAATAGCGAATAATACTCTGCTTCGTTGTGGAAGTGAAGATCATAATACGAAACAGGCAAATGGTGCTATTTGGTTTAATACCGTAAATGGTAATGATAATAATGCTATTGTGATTCTCAGTGGTAATAAGATTATGAATAGCACTTGCCAGGCAGTTAACTTTTACAATAACGGAACCGTTTCTAATGTAACAATGGAGAACAATTATATCGATGGCTGTGAATACTCTGGAATTGAAATTGGAAATGTGGCTAAAGGTAATCTAACCTTAAAGAATAACGTTATAAAGAATATGATGCTTGATCGTATAGTAAATAGTTCAAAAGGTAAATTTACCATTATAGAAGATAATACAAAGCCTGTAGAGTCTTTAAAATCGGTGAAGGAATCTCATTTACTACAATGGGCTCTCTTAGGTATTATAGTTGGTTTTATTGGAATTCTAGGAATTACTAAGAGTAAAAGAAAAATAAGTAAGGATAAATTATAATTTAGTTCATTACATCAGCTATAACTTATATCTTAATTAGATAATTGCATAACCAATAAGTAACATAACCAATAAGTAACATAATCAATAAGTGGATCAGAGAAGCAAGAAAAATACGATACCCCAAGTGGGAAAATTCCAATCTCACTTGGGAGCGTAATTCTTGCTTTTTTCTTTATCAAACTACACTTGACGGAATAGTTGTAATTATTTACAATAACAGGGAAAGAAATGTTTTATTATATATGTAGAGGAAGATGGAGATGGAGAAAAAGATAACGATACGTGATGTCGCAAAGTATGCAGGAGTTTCTGTTGCATCTGTTTCATATGCATTAAATGGTATCGATAAAATAACACCTGAAACTAAGAAGAAAATAATGGATGCAATTGAGAAATTGGAATACCGCCCAAGCTTAACAGCACGTTGTTTATCAAATGGAGACTCAAAATTAATTGGTGTTACGTTGCCAATTACAGAGGAGGGAGATATTCCTGGCGTTTTATTAAACAATCCATTCTTCGGCGAGTTCATCAGTGGTGTTGAATATGTTATACGTAAGGAAGGATATGATATCTTATTTTCTGGTGTAGAAACCAATCAACAGTACAAAGATTGGATACAGCGTAGGAGATTAGATGCTATCATTATGCTAGGTGTATATCCACATAGTCTTTTTAATGAAATAAAGCAACTAGGTATACCAATCGCGCTGACAGATGCCTATGAAGATTATGCAAAAGAATTCCATAGAGTTATGTTAGAAGACAAAAAAGGTGGCTACTTAGCAACGAAACATTTGCTAGAGATGGGGCATAGAAAAATTGCTTTTGTCACTGGTAGTATCGAACGAAGCCCTTTAAATAAGGAGAGATATGAGGGATATTTAGAAGCATTAAGAGAATATGGAATAGATGCTAAGAAGGAATATTATATCGAAGAACATGTTGACTTTGAAGGTGGTTATAGAGCAGGAAATGAGTTAGTAAACAGAAATATTGATGTTACTGCTATTTTTGCGGTAGCAGATATTATGGCAATTGGCATGATGAAAGCATTTCGTGAACATAAAAAAGAGATTCCAGAGGATTATTCAATCATAGGTTTCGATGATATTAAGTTTGGCAGTTATGTGTCTCCGGCATTATCAACGATAAAACAGGATATTGTGAAAAAAGGAATGCTTTCTGCTAAAATGGTATTAGATGCACTAGAAAATAAGTCAAAACATTATGAGACAATTGTACTTAAACCTGAATTAGTAGTTAGAGACTCAGTTAAAAAGATAAACGTTAATATAGATGAAATAATAAGATAAAATATAATGAGCCAATATTTAAAGATTAGTTTTTTGTGTCTAAATTACAAGAAAAGATCAAAAAGAAAAGTAACAACCAAAAAAGCAACATATTCATATAGATAAGGAGTTTTACAGATGAAGTTTTATTTTGCACCAATGGAGGGAGTGACCGGTTATATTTATCGTAACATCCATCACTCATATTTTCCTAATGTGGATAAGTATTTTACTCCATTTATTGTAGCTAATCAAAGTAATAGTTTTAAGACAAGAGAATTACAGGATATTAAACCAGAACATAATCAAGGAATGTATGTAGTTCCGCAAATATTGACAAATAATGCTCAAGATTTTATTCAGACTTCAAGGAAGATAGCAGAGTTTGGATATGACGAGATTAATTTAAATCTTGGTTGTCCATCTGGAACAGTAGTCGCAAAAGGAAAAGGTTCCGGATTTTTAGTGATGAAAGATGAGTTGAATCGTTTTCTAGAAGAAGTATTTCAGGCTAGTGTAACTAAAATCTCGATTAAGACTAGAATTGGACGTGATAATCCAGAAGAGTTCCATGATTTGATGTCAATCTTTAACCAATATCCACTGGAGGAGTTAATCATACATCCAAGAATTCAAAAAGACATGTATAAGAATACTCCGAATCTACCAGTGTTTGCGGAAGGATTACTTCTAAGCAAACATGAGGTTTGTTATAACGGGGACATTTTTACTGTGGATGATTATAAAAATTTTATCGCTAATTTTCCACAAGTGAAGGCAGTCATGCTTGGAAGAGGAATTATTGCAAACCCAGCTATCATTCAAGAAATAACTTTAGGAAAAGGTTTGGATAAGAGTATTTTAAAAGAGTTTCATAGTCGACTCGTAATAGATTACCAGCGGATTTTATCAGGAGACCGTGATGTGTTGTTTAAGATGAAAGAAGTATGGCATTACTGGTCTTTTATATTTACAAATTCTGAGAAGTATATAAAGAAGATTAGAAAAGCACAACGAATATCAGATTATGTACTAGCGGTTGAAAACTTATTCTACGAACAAGAGATTAAAAAAGATGCGGGTTACAATTCTTAATTCTACGTTTCAAATCTTTATATAAAAGGTTGTTGCTAAGATTTATTCTAAAAGAAACAATTATTTTATATAGCATATGCTAAATAGAAGGAATAAATAAAGGAAAATTATGATGGATTTCTCGGAAGACTTTTGTTATCGTGAAAAAGACCTTTACAATACAAAAGAATTTAAAGAATGTGATTATTCGAAACCAAGGGAACAACAAATGACTGGAGAAGGAAGTAAAGAAGCTGGATTAGAGGCGATTTACGGTACGATAACCAGTGTTGATACTATTTACTCTCGGACAAAAAAAGAATGTATTGAATATTATGATATTGAAGTGAATGCTAAATTTAATGGTATAGTTCATTTTATTCTTAGTGCAAATACTTTTTTTGTAGACTGCTTTTATGGTGTTAAAGGTGTAAAGGTAGTTGGTTTTTTCGATCCTTCGTTACCGATTCCTCTGATTTATCCTCCCCGCTATCAAATTAGAGTAATTGCACTAGACTTACCTAGTCGTTTTGTGAAAGCTGATTTTTTTGATTGCTTATTAGTTAGTCAAGACAATCAATTAGAACTTGAGATAACAAATAATGCGTATATTATAAATGAAGATAAAGGAACACCATATTGCGGAAATATTTCAAATAAATATATGGTCGCTTTATATAGTAGCTCGACAAAAAGCATTCCCGCAAAAACGCAGCCTAATGTCATTATTGTTCTTCGTTAATTCATGATTGAGTGTAATTTAAATTAAGTTGACGGACAACAGGAGTGAATTATATCTATTCTTATTGTGGATATACTGGTGGTTTGGTTGTTCTTTAAGATAGCGAAGGAAAACAGGTACTAACTCCTATCGCTCATAGTAATTAAATGAAATATTTATAACAAGGGAAAGTTTGCGAAGATACTTTTTCTTGTTTTTATAAGAGATAATAAGATTTATAAAAATATGATGACTCATATTATTAAATCTATGTTATCTCTTTTATTATATCAATAGTTTACAGAAACATTACAAAAAAGAGAGTGTTATTCCTAAGTACACAAAAAGTAATTATTTGTAACAATTTGTTTTCTGTTTTTTCATCTTTGTAACTATCGTATTAAATAAATTTAACAAATCTATTAAAAGAACTTTTCATGTTGGAATAAATATGGTATAATAGTATTGTCAAACTACAATTTTTATTGTATAATAAAAAAATCAAAAGAAAAGTTAACAATTTCGTCATAATTAATACATAATTTTGTAGTATAATTGAAACAGTATAGAAACAAAAATACAGAATTTAATATTTTCGAAATTTTAATAAAAAAAATACAAGTTAGGATAAGGCTTTATAAAGTCGGGAAAGGAACTGAACTCATGCTACCATTAATGAGAAAAAACAAGTTACGAATTGCTATCGTGGGCGCAGTAGTTGGTTTAGGAGCGGCAGTAGCTATTCCAAATAGTGTAGCGAAAGATTATGCGCAGGAAGTAAATGCAAGAGCGATGGTTGCTCAGCAACTTAGTTACGATGATATTTCACCTGGTTTAATAAATGTAAGTCCAGTAAATCTTGAAAATAATAAGGTTACATTTTCGTTAAATAACTCAGGAGAAAAAGATACTTCTTCTTCAAAGTTAGAGGATAATAAAAAGCCTCAAAATCAAGAGAATCAAAAGAAAGACGTTAATTCATCAAACGTGGTTAACCCAGAAGATAATAGTGATAAAGTAGACCCATCTAAAGTAGTTTCTAATGATGCAGATGATCAAACCGAAGAGTTATCTGGTGATAAATGTGTAGATGACTATACAACTGTAATGTCTGTAGATGATTCATTAGACACTCCAGAGAAGGAAGAAGTACCTGTAGTTGATGAAGAACCAGCTCCTAAATTTTATGATATTGGTGTAAGACATAGCACTGTAATGGAAATTCAACAAAGATTAATGGATCTTGGCTTTATGGAAGATGCAGAACCAACTGACTATTATGGTTCAATCACTGCGGAAGCAGTAAAAATGTTTCAGAGACAATCCGATTTAAAACAAGATGGAATCTTAGGGCCAGATACTTTTGAGATGTTATTATCTGACAATGCGAAGCATTATGCTGCTAAGTTAGGTATGGATGGTGCAGATATTAAGCGTATCCAACAGCGTCTCTATGAAATGGGCTATCTAGCTACTGCTGATATGGTAACAGGACATTTTGGTGATGTAACTGAAAGTGCTGTAAAGAAAATGCAGGAAAATAATGGACTAGGTGTAGATGGTAAAGTTGGTAAAATGACTGTGGACTTGCTCTATAGTGAAGAAGCTAAACCTAATCTTATAGCATATGGAGAACAATCAGATATCGTATTAGCTGCGCAGAAGAGATTAAAAGAACTTGGTTATTTAACCACTACTCCAGATGGTAAGTATGGTAATGATACATCAGTTGCAGTAAAGCAGTTCCAATCTAGAAATGACCTTGTAGTGGATGGTTTCTTAGGACCTTCAACAAGAGAGGTATTAAAGAGCTCTAGTGCAGTTCCAAACGGAGTAATGTTAGGTGATAGTGGTGATGCCGTTAAGCGTATTCAAGAGTTATTAAATAAATACGGATATCTTTCTTCTGCTAATATGACTGGATATTTTGGTGAAGTTACAGAAGATGCAGTAAAGAGTTTCCAAAAGAACAATGGTTTATCTGCAGACGGTAATGTTGGTGTTATGACCATGACAAAGTTAACAAGTTCTGATGTTGTGAAAGCGAGTTCTACATCTGGTGGAAGTAGTAATTCTGGAAGTTCCAATAGCAACAGCGGTTCTTCTAACTCTAGTAACTCGGGTAACTCAAGTAACTCAAGTAACTCAAGTAATACTTCTTCAAACAATAGCTCCTCTAACAATAACTCTAATAGTGGAGCAGTTAGTGGAAGCGTAAGTGAATTAATCCGTGTCGCTAAATCTAAAGTTGGTACTCCTTATATTTTAGGTGCAAAAGGGCCGAATGCATTTGATTGCTCTGGTTTTATTTATTGGTGCTTAAATCAAGTTGGAGTTAAACAGAGTTATTTAACATCAAGTGGTTGGAGAAGTGTTGGTAAATATAAGATGATAACAAGTTTATCTAATGTACAAGCCGGTGATATCATCGTTGTAAGAGGACATGTTGGTATTGCAGCTGGTAATGGTACAGTTATAGATGCTTCTTCTTCCAGTGGTAGAATTGTTTATCGTGATTTAAATTCTTGGTGGAGTAGTCGTTTTATTGTAGCATGGCGTATTTTTGATTAATTAGAATAAAAATGATAAGCAGCAAAGAGAGAAATCTATCAAATTTCTAACTTTGCTGTTTTTTATTGTATCTAAAAATATTTCATAATCTATCCTGATACCCATATATTATAAATAGCTAGTACGTAAGTAGTTGGGTTATCGTACACAGTGAATTGTTTTACAATTGACTGTGTACGATATATTGTAACTGCGGCCCAAAGTTTGCAGGCTGGAAAGGCATGGTTATTGGTATGAATTTAGAAAAGCAAGTATTAGAATTTTTAAATAATAGCCTTAATTGGTACCTTTCCACTACGCCATGTCTTTTCCAAAATGATATTGATAGAATAAATATTAATGAATTAGCAATATTCGAAGTAGAAAGTATATTAGAAGTTACGGATGCTGAGAGAATGAGATCCATTGAAAATATATTGAATTCTTTACCAACGAATGAAACGAATTTTTTTTATATAATTCATGGTTCAAAAGGAATAATCAAATTCTATTATGGAATAGCTCCTAATTTCGAATGTCGATTGGATGAGGAGTGTATAAGAAGAAATATAGACTTCAGCGCTGAAGTATTGTTTACTTCATTAACTGGAAATTTAGAAGACAGTACAATAATTCCAATTAATCAGGAAGGAATTACAAACTTAATAGAGGAAATTGATTGTTTTAGATATAATGCTATGGTCGAGGGAACACCTGGAGTTTTAGATGCCACTAACTTGAATTTAGGTATTGATCGAATCGAGACCATAATGAATGATGATGATTTTGTTTATCTAGTAATAGCACATCGTTTCACATTACAAGAGATTGCATGTATTATTCAACAAATTGAGGAAATCGATAATCTATTATCAATAATAACAGATGAAATTATTACGAGAGAGTGTGTTGATAGTAATTCTGCCACCTCTTCCAATAATTTAACAAACCTTGCTTCGAATACAGATACCTACACAAGGACAGATCAAATACAATCTGGTATACCCGTGATTGGTGAAAATACAGGGGGTGAAATTACTGGAGGTGAAGAAATCATTGAAGAGAACAATGAGGTAGAAGAAGTGGTTGATACAAAGAATGAGGTAGGAGAAGTGTCTGCTACAGATACGATAAAGCTTGAAAGTAACGCGAAGGCAAAAGCATTGCAGGGTGCAATTAGTAATTCATTAACTAATACAAGTACTAAGACTAAAGCTGAAACAATAACCATAAGAGATGTCTTTGGTAATATGAGTGCTAGAGAGTGGAGACTATATATACAAGATGTATTATTTCCAAGACTTAATTTTGCATTAGGAAGCTCATTATATCGTTACAGTTCCGTTTTAAAAACAAATAATAAAGCAGTTTTGAAAAAGTTAGAATCGATAATTCAATCAATTTATTCTGGAAGTTCTGGTAACAATGTTCCTATTAAGTTTACGAATATCGATCAAAATGAATGTGCATTGGATGCATTTCAAAACTTTCAGTTTTTAACTTACTTTAAGTATCAAAACTGTAAATGCAGAAAATTTTCTTGTGAAGAGATAAAAGCACGAAGTGTATTTTCTCAAGTTTTAAACTGTGATTTAGCGTTCGGTGGAAATATAGTTTCAAGCGGAGAATTAGGGATAATGGTATCTCTACCAAATGATCTGGCAAAGATAGATCCTTCTTGTGAGTATCGATTGACCGATTGTTATGAGGATGGTTATTTAGATGCTCATAATGTTCTTTTAGGCCATTATGTAAAGAGCGGGCAGATTATGATGATGCAAAAAATCATATTAACTAAGAAGTTATTAACTCATAACATATATCTAACCGGTTCTTATCAAGATATCAATGATAGGTTATTATACCGTATCCTGGAAGAGAGTAGTTATTCCTATCTAATAGTGAACACATGGAGAAACTATCAACAAAAGAGAGTATATGAAAGTATTCCTATTTATGATGGATTGGGTAATGAAACAGGAATATTCCCTATTAACTTGTTTCAATTTTACGAAGGCAATCAGATACAGACACAGATAGATTTTTTAAAACTTTGTTTTCAATCGGTAATACCATTATCAGATATTCTATTGAGCATCGTTGAAAAAGGATGCTATGAATGCTATGCAGATTACGGTTGGGATATTGACACCAGTACCAACTCATGGTTTTGTGAGGAATCTTTCTTAGATACAGTACATGCTTTTCCTATATTAAGTGATTTAATTGAGAAGGTAAAAGTTCTGATTCGCAATGAAATCACAGATTCTAGTATCAGAGACGAATGTAATATGGAACTTAGAACAAAGCTTGAGGTGTTATTATTAGGAAAAAAGTCAAGTATCTTTAACGTTCATCAAAGTGCTAATTTTATGACTATATTAGAGCAAAAATCATATCTCAGTCTTACATCATTATACAATTCTTTAGAGAAAGAATATTACCTTGTCTTACTAATGCAAAAGTTATATCAGGTCTCAAAGAAATTGAAAGAAAGAGAAGAAGAATTTCATTTTCTTACCGCTTGGAATAGTCTGCATGAATTATTTCCTAATCAAAATATCTTATCCAATAAACGTGTGGAATTTTTTGAACATTATATAGAACAAGCATCTGATGTTGGACTTAGTTATTACTTATATGATTCTACTCCTAGCAAATTATCTAAAGATATTCTTAAACAAATTCCTACGATAATAAGTGGACGCCTAACTAAAATAGATGACTTAGACAGTATAGACAGTCGTATAAAATTAAATAAGGATCAGAAGAAAAAAATAATAGAATTAGATCCAACGCGCGTATTGTTTTCTTTTAATGATGATTCTATGGTTTATGAATGTGAGAGTTTTTGACTATTTTTCTATTTATTGAGAAAAGTTCGCAAAGCTTGCTTTTCTTGTATTATGTATTTTATTATAAAGATAAAATTATCTAAACCTCAATATTTAAAGCAATATAAATATTTCAAGCAATGTAAATATTTAAAACTTTTCCTATTTTAATGTTTCAAATCTATATTAAACTGTCATTATAGTTTGATTTATTGCTACATCTAGAAGGATTGCTAGTTCAAAATATAAGTTCAAAATATATATTCTGGATTTTATAAAATACATGAAAACATTGTAAATAATATACATATTATCGTATGTTTTTTCGTCATGTTTAATATTGTAAATACTTACATTTGCACTTATGATATAAGTACTAATATTTTGTACGTAAGTTTCACCATCGAAGGAATTAAAGTGATAGCATAGGAGGGAGCATATGTAATCACTTACATTCTTCTATTTCTTATGCGAGAAAGGAGGTTAATGATTTATTCATAGTTGGGCATTTGTATTATGTGTTCATACATGTTTTAACTTTTTTCTAATTATGGGATGGCGCGAAGCGCAAAATGGAGGTAAATATGAAAATAGGGAAGTTTAGCAAACGGGTAGCACATGTTGTTACTCTAGCGATGATGTTCGGATTATTTTTACCTATGATGAAACCAGTAGGGACTTTAGCAGCAACGACGACAACACATGAATTAAATGTATCAAATTCAATGACAGTAGGACAATACTCATCAGATTTTACTTTAAATGGATTTACATTTATTACAGGAGGATCTATATGGGAAGTAGATAGCTCTAGCCGGTCTTACGGTGGTGTAAACTTTACGCAGAGAGTTAAATCGGGCGGAAAGGGTACCATTAGTAAAAGAGCAATCTCATTTACAGCTTCTGGAGCAGGTCAATTAACAGTTTATGCAATGAGTTCTGGAAGTACTTCAAGAAATGTAACGCTTTATGGGAACGGTAAGGATCTAGAAAGCTTTACTGCAGTGCAAGATGTCATTACTGCTATGAATTTTACGATTCCAAATTCCGGTACTTATGTTATTTATCCACCAGACGATGGTATTAGCTACTACTATTTAAAGGTAGTTAAAACCGACTCAACACCTACACCAACTCCAACAGTAAAACCGACCCAAACACCTACACCAACTCCAACTACATCAAATGAAGTTTACGTCTCAAACAATGGTTCTGCAAGTGCAAGTGGTACATATTCCAATCCAAAATCCTTAGAGGGAGCGATTAGTTCGGCGAAAGCTGGACAAACCATTTTTATGTTACCAGGTACTTATTCTTATAGTACACAAATAACAATTCCAGCAGGAACCAATGGTACATCCAGTGCACGAATTAAATTAATGCCATACAATAATGGTAGTGTAACTCTTAATTTCTCATCTCAGCCATACGGTAATCCTGATACTAATTTACGAGGTATTCAACTGGATGCAAATTATTGGCATATCTATGGAATCCGTGTGTATGGAGCTGCTGACAATGGTATCTATTTAAGCGGTAATAATAACATTATAGAAATGTGTGTATTAGAAGCCAACCGCGATACGGGATTGCAGCTGAGCAGAAGAAATTCTAGTTTAACAACTATATCAGGTTGGCCTTCCAATAACCTCATTAAAAACTGTACCTCCTTTAACAATTACGATCCAGCTACTGGTGAGAATGCAGATGGATTTGCTGCAAAATTAACTTGTGGAGAGGGAAATGTGTTTGATGGATGTATGGCATACAATAACGTAGATGATGGTTGGGATTTATATACGAAAACAGATACCGGAGCGATTGGTAGTATAACTTTGAGAAACTGTGTTTCATTCCGTAACGGTGCAACAAGTACAGGTGTTTTCACTGCAAATAGTGACGGTAATGGATTTAAGCTCGGTGGCTCAAGTATCGCAGTAGCTCACACCGTAGAAAATTGTATCGCATTTGAAAATAAAAACCATGGCTTTACCGATAATTCTAATCCAGGTCCTATTACACTAAAAAATTGTACTTCTTTTAATAATAGTTTAGCGGATGGAAATAAGTCTAATTTTGATTTTGCAAGAGCGGATACATCCAACAATTATTTTACCAATATTATTACATTCAGTACAAAGCCTGTTTCAAGTGACAAATATAAGGGAACAGCTACGAACTGTAGTTTTTATAATAGTTCTAAGTATTATCTTATAACAACGGCTACAAGTGTAAATACAAGAGGTGGAATTTATGGAACATTAAATTCAACAGGTGTTAAGACCTCAGACTTTGTGTCCTTATCAGCTCCAGCTAGTAGTTCAAACTTACATCAAACATTAAGAAATTCCGACGGTTCTATTAACTTAGGTAATTTCTTAAAGTTAAGTAGTTCTTCTGCATACAAGACAATGGGAGCTAATCTAGGAAATTAAGAGTTGATTTTTACATAGGATAATAAGAGTTAGTTATACAGACGGTAAGAGTTAGCTATAGCAAAGGATGATAAAAATTAGTTATTACAGAGGACGATAAGAATTAGCTATTACTAAAGACGAAGTAAAGATACAAAATATTAGGAAAACGTAACAGTTTGTATCCTGTGAATATACTTGGAGGGGAGCTTATATACTTTAAATTCTATATTTAATAATTTAGAAAAATAAGAAGAAGAAACTGATATTCCTTAAGATGCAAATTAGCATATTAAATAGGATACAGTTTCTTCTTTTTATTAGAGGTAGTAACTTGGTATTTTCACGGAATATCGTCAAGAATATTATTTTAGGGATTAGGTTTGCTGCATTATTCTCCAAAGATAATAATTATTCATGATAAGGAAAAGATTTTGAAACGTGATCTTACTTGTTCATGTCAATAAAAGTTTGTAAAGAGTGCTTTATCTTCTTCATTTCAATGTAATTTTTGAAGCGCGCTCATGCAAAAATTAGTAGATGTTACTCAGATACTATAACTTTACACTTTACTTTAACGCCATCCTCTTGACAATACACATAGGCAGTACCTTTTTTAATGGCAGATATCTTTCCTGATTTATCTACTGTAATTACATTGGAATTACTCGTAGTAAAGACAGGAGTATTTCCTGAGGATACTGTAGCATAAAGAGTTTTACGTTCCCCCTTTTTCATATGTATCTCATATTGATTCAATGAGATTTCTGGTTGCTTTACCGTGACAATGCAAGTAGTAGAAACACCGTCTACTGTAGCAGTGATGGTAGCATCTCCATGTTTCATCGCGGTGATTGTGCCATTAGAATCAACAATCGCAACGGACTTTTTATTTGACTTGTAAGTAGGGGGAATGCGTGAGGAAACAGATGCTGTTAGAGTATAGCTTTGCCCACGAAAAACTTTAATACTAGCACGGTCTAATTTGATCGTTGGCTTTTTTACTGTTATATTGCAAAGTGATTTGGTGCCATTTGCACTTACTGTTATTGTTGTAGTTCCTGGTTTCATGGCAGTTATTAAACCAGTGTCATCAACGATTGCTACTGATTTTTTACTACTTTTATAAGTGACAAAAGATCCGTCTGAGGTTGTTGCACTTAAACGAAAAGTCTCTCCGTTTTCAAGGGAGACTTTTTGAGAGTTTAGAGCTATTTTTGTCTCTTTCACAGTAATTTGACAGGTTGCATTTTCTTTACCTACGGTTACTGTGATTTTGGCGGTACCAGGTTTTTTCGCTACAACTTTTCCAAGAGCGCTGACTGTAGCAACCTTTGTGTTACTGCTTTTAAATTGTGGAATGTTAATTGTGCTCGCGAGCGGAATTAGCTGATAATCCTCACCAATATTTAAAGAGACGTCTTGCCTAAGCATTATGATAAAAGATGAGGCAGATGCCTGATTGGGAAGGATTGGAGTTGTACAGGTGAAAATTAAGATAAGAGATAAGAAAAATACTTTAAATTTTTTTGCTGTCATAAATATCCTCCATAAGAAATGGAGAATAATGCAATTTAAGAAATGCAAACCTAAAAATAATGTAGCATAAAGCGAGCTATATGTCAAATTATGTATTTAAATACTATAATATTTAACATAATGAATAGAAGTTGGTAGTAAAAAAGTTGGTAGTAAAAAAGATGGTAGTAAAAAGAAGATAGTAAAAAGAAGGTAGTAAAAAGAAGGTAGTAAAAATATGGTAGCAATAAGAAGATAGTAAAAAGAAGATAGTAAAAGTAGATAGAAAAAGAAGGTAGACAAAGAAGAATAGGTTGGCAGAATTAGATAGGAAGAATAGGTATCATATTCATAAAATGATTCGCATAAAATATAAAATAGTGAAGTATGGGATGGGATGTAGATGCCGGAGGTCCGTAGGAGTATGTATGAATGGGAAGAACAACGTAAGGTGTATAATCCACAGGATGCTTCAAACGACAAGAAGCCAATAAATCAGTATTTCCTCGCATCTACGGATTATTTAAATTTTGCTAAGGATGGATTAGGAGAAGTAAGAATCTATAATCCAAGCCATTCCAATAAAGACATTATATTGGATAAGCTTAGTTATATAAATTATAGTAATGCAATCGTCGGAATGGACGCTTTTATCTTTGCAAAACTAGAGGGGGAGCTATTAACCCATGAAATTCAAATCAATAGTCCCTTATCTTATCAAAAGCAAGTTAGTTTATGTGAAATTACCTTTGGTAGGAATCTAGCTTTGACGGATGGTTTACTTTTATATCAGCATATTATACCAAAGTATCAAACAATTAATGATGAATTGGAGAATCCATTCGTATTAGTTCCAGGTACTGAATGGGTGTTTCAATTTCGAATACTTTATCTTGGAACAGATGCCTGCGTTCGAATGGGCTTTCGCTGGTGGGAAAGGTGAGAATATGGATTATAATATAAATGGTAGCGAAGTGAATTTAAGTGAAATTGAAGATGATAAGAATAAATGGGAAGATCAGATAAGGAAAAGAGAAGATCAGATAGGTAATAGAGAAGATCAGATAAGTAAATGGGATGATCATATAAATAAAAGGGATGATCAGATAAGTAAAAGGGATGATCATATAAATAAAAGGGATGAACATACCAATAAAAGGGAAGATCAGATAAGTAAATGGGATGAACATATAAATAAAAGGGAAGATCATACAGATAAAAGGGAACATCAGATAAGCAAAAGTGAAGATCATTTAAATAAATGGGAAGATTATATAAATAATATGAATAAAACGTATGAAGAAAATAAAGAAGGCTTAAAGATGCAGTGGATGGAGGGATTTAATACAAAGGAAATGGAGGCAAAGAATTCATGGAATGAACCAGTAAATCAACCAATAAATCAACCAAAAAAGCAACCAATAAATCAACCAATGAATCAGCCAATAAATCAACCAATGAACCAACCAATAAAGCAACCAGTTAATCAATATGATTACATAGCAACTTCGAACATGATTTCATTTATGCGAGAAGGGGCAGGAGCTGTGATTTTATCTAATCCAGAGAATTCTAATACGAAAATCTTTATTGAAAAAACAATCTATCATAATTTTTCAGATGCCATTCTTAGTCTTGAGGTATTTCATAATGTAGAAACACCAGAGGACGCAATGTCAAGTGATCATTATGCACCAAAAGATTTAAGTAATTATCCTCAAGAACCATTTGGCAAAGTGCTTTCGCATGAAAACTTAGCTTATCATAAAGATTATTGCTTTTTGTCCTCAACGATTAATCCCTATCAGTCAGTGGATGAGTCAATGCTAAAAGGTATGGTATTAACACCTGGGACGAATCTGGCATATGTTTTTCATATAGTGAATCAACAACCACAAACAGTTATCTCTGTTACTTTTCATTGGACTGAGATAACATAATCGAATTCGAGTATTATTAAATTAAAAGTTATGAGCATTGTCGCTTGCTATTTTAGAGGTATAAGCATACCATTACATAATGTTGAAATGCGATTATCATATCCATATGAGAAAGTTCCAAATAATGTGAATAAAGAAAGAGCGTTTACTTTACAAGTAAGCGCTTTTTGTGTAAACTTAATTCAAAAGAAAACAAAAGATAAGGTGCGAGGAATACTCTGCGAAGTCATGGAGGTTGGTATGAACGTATTGATTCTTTCTTGTAATACAGGAGAGGGACATAATGCAGCGGGGCGTGCTTTAGAAGAATATCTTAAGTATTCTGGTGAAGAAGTTGAAATGATAGACTTTATGAAGCTAGCCAGTGAAAGAACTTCTCGTATTGTTGGAGGAGCTTATGTCTCTATTGCAAAATTGACACCACATTTTTTTGGACTTATCTATCAGTTAGGAATGAAAGTAAGTAATAAACGCCATAAATCTCCCGTATATTATGCAAATGCATTGATGGCAAAATACTTAAGCGAATATTTAAAGAAACATTCCGTGGATATTTTAGTAACACCACATTTATATCCTGCGGAAACTATTACATATATGAAAAAGAAGAGTTTGCTCCGTTGCAAAACCTTAGCTATCGCAACCGATTATACTTGTATCCCATTCTGGGAGGAGACTAACTGTGATGCTTATATTATACCGCATGAAGATTTAATACAAGAGTTTTCTTCGCGGGGGATAAGCAGAGAAAAGCTTTATCCTTTGGGAATTCCAGTGAAAAAAGCTTTTTGTAATAATCAAGAACTAAAAATATGTAGTTTTGATGAGCAAAATATGGAGTATAAAAGTGTAAAAGAACGTTTAAAACTCCCAAACAATCGATCTTTATTTTTGGTAATGAGTGGTAGCATGGGATTTGGAAAGATACAGCTGTTTACGTTTGAGCTAAATAGAAAGTGCAAGAAAGGAGAACAAATTGTAGTCATCTGCGGTAATAACCATAAATTATTTCGAATGATGAAGCAACGGTTTCGATATCATACGAATGTACATATTATTGGTTATACGAATAATGTGTCATTGTACATGGAAGCAGCAGATGTAGTTTATACAAAACCAGGGGGCTTAACCTCAACTGAGGTTATTGTAAAGAATAAACCACTAGTACATACAGCTCCAATCCCAGGATGTGAAACGAGCAATATGGAGTTTTTTGCTGTAAAGGGGATGGCATTATCCTCACATTCCTTAAAGAATCAGATACAACAGGGTATGAAATTAATGAATTGTGAACAGATGAGAATGGGAATGCTTAATTCACAGGTTAAACATTCTAAACCAAATGCATGTAGGGATATCTATCATTTAATGAAAAAAATGTGTGGAGAGGATGCAGATGAAATATCTCATATTTAGTTTGTTTGGCTACCTTAGTGGTAGTATCTTATTTGCTTATTGGATTCCAAAGAAAATCAAATACATCGATGTTCGGGAATTAAGTGATGATGGGAATCCTGGTACTGCCAATGCTTTTTTGTATGGCGGTGCTTTTTGTGGCGTTTTAGTTCTACTTTGTGAACTATTAAAGGGAATACTGCCTATTTTTATCAGTACAAAAGTGCTTGATATAACAAACAATGGATTTTCCTTTGTAATGGCAGCGCCAGTACTTGGACATGCATATTCAATGTTTCATAAGGGAAAGGGAGGAAAGGCAATTGCTGTTTCTTTTGGTGTACTTCTTGGGCTTATACCTGAAGTAAGACCAGTGTTATTATTGATTTTCTTTTACCTTTTATTCTCTCTATTTTTTATAATTCGTCCTCATTTGCATCGCTCAATCTTTACCTTTTTATGTTTTTCCTTGTGTTGTTATCATTTATTAAAGATTCAATCACTAACAATCGGATGTATTTTCATAGCTTTGATCGTCATCTTAAAGCACCTTCATGCATTCCATGGTGAAGCACTGGAGGTATTTTTACTTCATAGGAAAATCTATGGGAAAATGCAGAAGGATGAGGCTTCAAATCATTTATAATGGCAAATCAAATGTTTTGGTAACTATATTTAATGATTTAAGTTCTTAAATGTTAGTATGGAAAAAAAATCATGTTATGATATAATGATGAGGGACAAGAAAAAAATATTATCCAGAAGTAACATTCTTTATTTGTTCCTTTTTCTAATGCAACTCAGACGATAATTTACTTTAAAGAAAAAAACATAGTCAGATTGGTTAAAAGGGAGGAAAAATCTATGGAAATCTATGATATCACTCAGGAACTGTTCTCTGGCCGCATATTTCCGGGAGATATGGCCCCTAGATATGAAAGGGTTAAGGAAACTACAAAAGGGGATGTCTGTAATTTAACCGTTTTACATATGTGTGCGCATAATGGAACACATATAGATGCTCCTTTTCATTTTATTGATGGTGGAAAAACCGTCGATCAAATTGACTTAAGGCGAGTGATTGGGGAGTGTACTGTAGTGGAACATGAGGGTGTACTTACCAGTGAGGATGTTCAGCGAATCATGCTAAAAGGGAAAGAAAGAATACTATTAAAAGGGAAAACGGTAGTATCTTTTGAAGCAGCACAGGAATTCAATCATTTTGGGGTATTGTTGGTTGGAAATGAATCACAGACAGTAGGTCCGGAAGATTCAGCAATGCAGGTTCATCTAGAACTTTTATCGAATGAGGTAGTATTACTAGAAGGAATTAATTTATCGAATGTTCCGGAAGGAGATTATTTTCTATTTGCTGCTCCATTAAATCTTGGTGGAGCGGATGGTGCACCATGCCGTGCAGTTTTAACACGTTCGTAGAAAGGACTAAAAAATATGTTTGAGATGAAGCCAGAGTATATGACAGGGATTACAATGATTGATGAAGAACATCAAAAACTTTTTGAATTGGCAGATCAACTATATGATTTATTAAATAATGATTTTATTCATGATAAGTTTGATTATATAGTGGAAGTAATTAATGGTTTAAAAGAATATGCAAAGAAACATTTTAAAGATGAAGAAGAGTATATGATGAGCATTAATTATAAGCGTTTGTTCTCTCATAAAATTGAACATCAGGCATTTTTAGAGAAAATGGAGGGACTTGATTTAGAGTCCATTGATGAAGATCAAAAGCAAACATGCTTAGAATTACTTGGCTTTGTAAGTGATTGGTTGGTAAATCATATCCTTGGTAATGATATCTTAATTGGAAAGTAGGGATTTATACAAAACCAATACGAGAGTAAGCAACAACAGTAGTGAACCACCGTTTGTGATACCGTATGTGATTATTCTTAAAGTGTATTAAATGCTTATATCCAAACGAGAACTAAAAAGGTTAATTAACTAAATTAAAAGCGATGAAGCAAAATTATATTGTTTCATCGCTTTGTACTTGAATCTTTAATCGATTAACTCAAATACCGAAAATAAAGTGTTAAATTAAAAGACAAAGATCTGATGAGTCTAGAGAGTCGAAGCCTCTATGTTTCTTAACTAGAATTCTCTATTTTTCATAGCAGATTTATTTTTCGTAGCATTCGAAGTAGATCTAGTCTGTGCATCTTTTTCAATTTTCTCAGTTACCACGCCTTTACTTGGGCTATGTGGTAGTTCTTCTTTTTGAAAACTATGATTTGGATTTTTTGTCATAGCAACTCCTTTCCTATCTATAGAAAACAGTTTAAATTAATATTATGGGTATGATAATAAGTATTTTCAAAATATATTATCCTATACCATTTACTTTTTAAATTATAATAAAACTATATTTTTAAGGCTTTAATAACGTGGTCTGTTATGCACATTTTCATCGAGGTCACTATCATTAATTGTGCTTGATAAACGTAACTACTAATGATATATTGATTGTAAATTCAACGAAAGTGCGTTCAATATAGGTAAAGAAATAATCCTATGGCTTTTAAGTGCGTTTTGTGTTTCTAGAGAATCACTGAAGAAATCGCGTTGATGTAGGGGATTTTACCTTATTAAACGACTGGGTAGTAGATACCGATATCTTAAGAAGGAGAGTGAGTATATGAAAAAAGTTGTAGTAGTCGGCGCAGGTATTGCAGGATTATCGGCAGCGATTTACGCACAGAGGAGCGGTTTTGAGGTGACGCTCTGCGGACAGCACAGCATAGTAGGCGGGATGTGTACCAGTTGGAGGCGTAAGGGCTATTTGTTTGAGGGTACGATAAATTGGCTGACTGGTTCTAATCCGAAAACCGAAGTATTTCAAATGTGGAACCACGCTTAGCGCAGGCGATGGTGTTATCCTGAGGGTGGCTCTTTAGCAATGGTGGACAGGATGGCGGAAACCTTCAAAAACTTAGGTGGAAAGCTCCTGCTTAAAACGAAAGTAAAAAGTGTCGTTATTGAAAGTGGGGCAGTGACCGGCGTTATGTTAGATAATGACATATTACCCGCCGATGCTGTAATCGTTACGCAAGAAACAATTGCAGCGCTTGATCAATTATTTGACATACCTCTGCAAGACGCATGGCTGAAAGAACTTCGTGAAACTACCAAACCGTCTGTTTGTACTTTCATAAGCGTTGGTATTCGGACGAAGCTCCCCGATATCTTACCGGTCTGGAGGCTCGAGGAACCAATCAATCATGCAGGAAAGACGGTTACAGAAATAGCAATGCTATTAGTCAAAAATATCCTCAGACAAAGGGGAATATAGAGGTTATAGACATCGCTACTCCTTTGACGTATGAGCGCTATACCAACGCCTATCGTGGATCTTGGATGAGTGTGATGAGCCCTGGAGATAAAATGAAAACCTACTCTGGATTTCTAGAAAGTGTTAGTGGATTATACTTCGCGGGTCATCGGATTATGCCACCAGGTGGCTTGCCTACTGCACTTGTTACAGGGCGCAAGGCGGCTCAGATGGTCTGTCATCAGTTTGATGTGATGTTTAGATGAGATGGGATGTCCTTTAAAATAAGTATGACTAATCTTAGAATTGGAAGGGGAAAATCAAATGATACTGTATTTCACAGGAACGGGTAACAGTGCCTATGTTGCGCACGCTATCGCTAAGGAAACAGGTGATAAAGTTCTTTCTTTAAATGAGATGATGAAGAAAGGATCAAAGGAAAAAATTATATCCGAACTTCCTCTTGTAGTTGTAGTTCCTACATACGCATGGCGTGTACCTAGGGTTGTGAGTGATTTAATCAGACAGATACATTTTAACGGGAATCCAAAAGTATATTTTGTGTTGACCTGTGGCGATAGTATCGGCGCAGCAGAAAAATACGTTAAAAAACTATGCGCTGAAAAGGAACTTCAATTCATGGGGTGCGCAGAAGTTGTAATGCCAGAAAACTACATTGCTGTGTTTGCTGCACCTGAAAAAGATGAGGCATACGAAATTATTAGAAAATCAGAATCTGTAATTTCTGATATTTCTAAAAAAATTAAAGAAGAAGTGTCTTTTACTAGCCCTAGAATCAAGTTTCGTAGTAAAATTTCCAGTGGAATCGTAAATAACTTATTTTATAGGTTTATTGTAAAAGCAAAAGGTTTTTATGTAACCGATTCTTGTAATAGCTGTGGTTATTGTGTTCGAAGCTGCCCACTTAATAATATTCAATTAGAGGATAAAAAGCCAGTATGGGGAAAAGATTGCACCCATTGTATGGCATGCATCTGTGGTTGTCCGATAAAGGCAATTGAATACGGAAAAAACAGTAAGAGTAAAGTACGATATCAGTGCCCGAATTATCCTATGAAAGAAAATTAATAGTGCAAAAATGGCTGATTACTGGAATACAAAGCGCGGATACGATATCCTTGAAGTGCTAGAGTATTCTTAATAATCAGCCATTTAAGTTCTATCTAAAATGAGCGGCATCCATGATCGTAATAGAAGTATTTCCTGTTTGAAATTGCTTCATCTGATCAAATGGTACCTTGTTAATATAGCATAGTAAACATTTAATAACAGCACCATGACTTACGATTGCAATATCCTGAGATTCATTTTTTAGGATAGATTGTATAGCCGCTATAGAGCGGGAGAGAACCTCCTCGTAAGATTCTCCATCGGGAGTTTCTTTTGTATTTCGATTTGCATGCCATATATTAAAGGTTTCACTGTCAGTTTCTTTTACTTCTTTCCAAGTAAACCCTTCCCAACGACCAAGATTCATCTCTTCAAGTCCAGCTTTAACTATATGATCTACCTGCAAGGCTTCGCTTAATATTTTAGCAGTTTTGCGTGCCCTTTTTTGTGGACTTGAATATACCTTGTGAATAGGCAATCCTTGTGTTTTTACTTTCTCTCCAAGAGCTAATGCTTGATTGATTCCATTTTCATTTAAATCTATATCATTACTACCCTGTATTTTATTTTCAACATTCCAATCGGTTTCACCATGTCGTATAAAATAAATATTCATAGGCGTCTCCTTTTTTCTACATTATCTGACTTCATATTAAGTGTATCATAATAGAGTTATGCTTTCATTAGCACTTCTTACGAAAAAATACACTTTCCTCAGGTATTTCTTATCGCAATCAGATAAGTTATATGATACAATGTATCAAAATCACACCATCCATATCGTGTTTAAGTAATTGACAGCGTCGCTCTGGTTAAGCATTTCATTACGCTTGGTGTAAAAAATAAAACATATAATTATCAAAAATGATATAACTATTAAGAAAATATTGCTATCTAGAAATATTGCTATCTAGAAATATTGCTATCTAGAAATATTACAATCTAGAAATATTGTTATCTAGAAATATTGTTATCTAGGCATATTGTTATCTAGGAATATTGTTATCTAGGAATATTGTTATCTAGAAATATTGTTATCTAGATATATTGTTATCTAGGAATATCTTTATCTAGAAATATAGTTTCCTAGAAATATAGTTAATAGGATAGAAAGGGATTTCTATGAACGTTAGAAAAGCGATTATAAAAGATATTGATGGAATTATGAAGATAATCGAGGAGGCGAAAGCTTTTTTAAAAGAACAAGGAATTGACCAGTGGCAGAATGGTTCTCCGAATAATGAAATTATTTTAAATGATATTAAGAAAGAACAAGGTTATGTATTCGAAGAAAATCAGGAAATAATAGCTTATATGGCGCTTTGTTATGGAGAAGATGAAAGTTATCATAAAGTCTATGATGGAGAATGGCAATGTCCTAATTCCATCTATGGAACGATACACCGTACAGCAATTTCATCTAGTTACCGAGGAAAAGGAATTGCTAGAAGATTATTTCAAGCAGCAGAAGATCTGTGTGTGAATCAAAGAATGGAAAGTATAAGGATTGACACTCATCCAAATAATGAATTAATGAAACATTTAATAATAAGAGAAGGTTATCAACCTTGTGGTTATATTTTGCTACAACAGGATGGTACAAAGCGTCTGGTATATGAAAAAAAATTAATATAAATAAAATAGGATCTCAAAATGTCGAAGGAGCTTAATTAAATGACAATCAGACATTTCAAAATCTTCATTGCTGTGGTTGAGTGTGGAAAGATGAGAAGAGCAGCTGAAAGGCTATATATATCACAACCTGCAATAAGTCAAGCAATACAAGAGTTAGAAGAACATTATCAAGTCAAGTTATTTGAACGACTTTCTCAGAAACTTTCAATTACTGAGATGGGAGAACTTTTATTGCCTTATGCAAGACAAGCAGTTGAATTATTCGAAAATACAGAACAGGCGATGAAGAATGCAGGTGAAGTTTCAAGAATACGACTGGGAACGAGTATTTCTGTTGGAACCACTATTTTAAATGACTTATTAGACAGATATGAAGAGATTTACGGTAATTTGGATACGAGCGTCATTATTCATAATACTCAAACAATAGAAACTTTAATTCACAGTTGTAAACTTGATCTAGGTATTGTGGAAGGATTTGTAATTGATAAGGGTATGAAACAAATTCCGATCTGTGAGGATGAATTAGTATTAGTCGTAGGTAAATCGCATCCATTATATCAGAAAGAAATAATAACATTTGAGGAATTGCAAAATGAAATATTAATCTCACGAGAAGAAGGTAGTGTAAACCGAAATCAGTTTGAACAGCTTCTACTCGAGAGAGATATTACAATGCAAAAAAAATGGACTTGTACAAACAGTGAGGCAATCAAAATTGCAGTAGAGCATGGCCGCGGTCTCGCTATCTTATCACAGATGATTATAAGAAAAGAAGTCGAGGAAGGAACTCTTAAGATCCTGCAATTAGAAGATATTCATGTTCATAGAAAAATACATCTTATATATCATAAAGATAAGTTTCTATCAAAACCACTGAAACAATTTATTGAATTATGTCTAAGTAAAGCTCATTAAAAAATAGCGTATAAGATTGTACCAATAACACCACTACCAAAGATAATTGCGATAGCATTTACCTTGTATTTTCTTAGAAGGAATAAACCACCTATGAATAAAAGAGCTTCGATTACTCGAATATCAGAGAAAGCAAAGTTATTGTGATCGGTACCAAATAGGCCTAACATTAAGATGGAAATACCTGCTGACGCGATCAAAGCGACTACAGCTGGGCGAAGGGCGGACAATATGGTCTGAACACCGGAAAAGTTTCTATATTTATAATAAAAATAAGCAAGCGCTAAACAGATACAAAATGAAGGCAAGATGACACCTAATGTACAGACAATGGAGCCAAATACTCCTGCTAGGCGTGTACCAACAAAGGTTGCTGAATTAATGGAAATAGGTCCTGGAGTCATCTCAGCTATAGTAATTAAGTCTGTAAATTCTGCCATAGTCATTAACTTGTGAACCTCTACAATCTGCTGTTGAATTAATGGAATTGCAGCATATCCGCCACCAACACTAAACAATCCTACTTGGATAAAACTTAAAAACAATTTAAAAATCATACGGTCTCTCCTTTTTTCTTTAAGTGAACTATTAGATCGATTATACCAATTGCCACACAAGATAGTATGATTAACATGGCGCTAACTTTAAAGAAACAAGTTAATACAAAGGCAATTATCATCAATCCAATATAGATATAACGTTTGGTTTTGCAGACGTTTTTTGCAAGATTAAGGACAACATCGAAAATAACTGCTGCAACACCGGCTCTCATAACTTGTAATGCCGTTGCAATCACAGCATTTTCTCTGAACTGCTGGTAGAAAACCGAGATTACAGAGATGATTACCATAGGTGGTAACGAAGTACCAAGAACTGCAATAAGGGAACCAAGAAGCCCCTTCATACGATAACCAAGAATAACAGAAGCATTTATTGGAATTGGTCCTGGAGAGGATTGGGCGATTGCTGTGATATCTAACATTTCATCTTCGGTCAGCCAACCAAGCTCCTCGACAAATTTCTTTTTCATTAATGATACAATAACAAATCCACCCCCAAATGTGAATGCACTAAGGAAAAAAGTTGCTTTAAATAATTGCCAGAGCACATGTTTGTGTTGCGGATCCGATGGATGCATCGATTGCTTTGTTACATTTTGTTCCATGAATATTACCTCTCTTATAAATTATTGTTCATAGTCATGATACAACGAAAGTAATGAAAAAAATTATTGTATCAAATCGACTTTATTCGACATGTATTTATCATAGCGGATAAATGTAATTTTGTAAAATATGTATTTTTTATCAAACTGATAATGATATTATTATCATGTATAATACAAATTAGTTATGTAAATTTATTACATGCTAATCTAGAATTAAGTATAGTAAATGGAAAGTAGGTTTTTAACAATGGATGAAAAAGTTTTATGGTATATAGAAAAGCAAGTGGAGAGGACCATTAAAAATCTAAATAGACGTAATATGGCTGGTTTTTATGTAAAAGATGAGGTTGAATTACATAAACTGCTGAAAAGCCTTCTGGAAGATAATTCTATAGTTGGTGTTGGGGACTCAATGACACTATTTGAAACTGGAGCGATTGATTTTTTACGACGTGGGAATTATTTATTTCTGGATAAATACAAAGAAGGTATTACGAAAGAAGAAAAACAGCAAATTTATTTGAATAACTTTACAGCGGACACATTTTTATGTAGCACAAATGCATTAACAGAAGAGGGTGAACTTTATAACATTGATGGGAATGGTAGTAGAGTAGCCCCTATGATATATGGTCCCAAACAGGTTATATTAGTTACAGGAATCAATAAAATTGTAAAAAATATAGAAGAGGCTGAAAAAAGAGTTAGAAATTATGCGGCACCGATTGATGCGAAAAGACTTGGGAAAGAAACACCATGTACTACGCTAGGTTATTGTGTGGATTGTAAAAGTCCAAATAGAATTTGCAATGATTTTACGATTATTCGCGGGCAGTTTATTAAGGATAGAATAAAAGTTATTATCGTAGGGAAGCAATTAGGATATTAATTGTATACAAATAGCGATTTATGAGTTTATTGATATTTCTTATACTAAAAAAAATTCCTATACTTTATAATTTTCAGTACTTTAAAATTTTTAATACTAAAAATTTTCTATACTTTAAAAATTCCTATACTTTAAAATTTTCAATACTTAAAATCTCCTATGTGTGATTATCATAAGAAAGGAGGCTAGTGATGATTCTTAGTGTTAGCAGAAGAACGGATATTCCAAATTATTATATGGAATGGTTTCTTGAACGTTTAAAAGAAGAGGTGGTTTGTATTAGAAATCCATACAACCCTCATCAAGTTAGTAGAATTCCATTAAGAAAAGAAGATATTGATTGTATTGTATTTTGGACGAAACACCCAAGTGGTTTAATTGAACAATTAAATGAATTAAATGATTATATGTACTATATCCAATTTACATTAACAGGTTATGGGAAGGATATTGAACCTTCCCTACCTGATAAACGTACAGTTCTTATTCCTCAATTTCTTTCCTTGGCAGAAAAACTTGGGAATGAACGAATAGTATGGCGTTATGATCCAATCATGATAAATGGGCGGTATACAGTAGAATATCATATAAAAGCATTTGAACAAATAGCGACTGCACTGGATGGAGCAACCGATCATGTGGTCATCAGTTTTCTAGATTTATACCGTAAGATGAAGAGTCGTGAGAATAAAAATGATCCTTTTCGTGAGGTTACGAAAGAAGAAATATATGAACTTTCTGCTGAATTCGTAAATATTGCAAAGCAACATCGTATGACTGTAATGACATGTTCTGAAGAAATATCATTAGACCATCTTGGAATTGAGCATGGTTGCTGTATTGATAAATCAAAGATTGAAGAACTTTTAGGTTATAAGTTAAAGGCAAAGAAAGATAACAATCAAAGAGCAACTTGTGGTTGCATGCAAAGCATTGATATTGGAAGTTATGATACATGTCCAAGTGGTTGTGTCTACTGTTATGCAACAGAGACAAAAGATCATGTTGAATTCAATCGTAAGCGTTATGATATTCATTCGAAATTACTTTGTGATTCTATTTCAACTACGGATAAAATTACATTACGAAAGGTTGCTTCTTTAAAGATGTAAAAATACCCATTGTTTAATTATATCGATATAACAGATAATCAATTTTTTAATATTGTTTTTAAACAGATCCATAAGAGAATATATAGTTAAAATTAATAGAAGAAAATGTTTAACTTTGTTACTATTTTGATTGTTATTCTAAATAATTCATGGTATTCTATGCTTAGAACATCATATTCACAAAAACAGAATATTTTTTATCATTTGCTTGAATCGATATAGTGTGTATGGGGGTAGCAATGAATAACTTGATGGTAATGTCAAAATTCCTGCTTGGTAAATTACGAAGGATTTATTTTATGGCTTTGCCAGAAAATAAGCAGGACTTAAAGAGGAGCAGAAGGTGGTATACGGTAGGAGATTCTGCAAATCAAACGATTGCACAGCTTGCTGGTGGTACATTTATTGTAACGTTGATGTCGTATGTTGGAATTTCCGACGCTAATATAGGTATTCTAACATCACTTGCCAGCTTAGCAGCAGTGTTTCAGCTGATGACGATGCGATTTGTTAATAAGCTACCAAAATATAAGTTTTATGTTTGCTTTACAGTACTTCAAAAATTAGTTTTTTCACTTATTTACTTTATTCCTCTTTTTACGTTAAGCAATCGGGCAAAGATGATTTGGGTTGTATTAGGATATTTCTATGCGCAGATTTGTACCCAGATAGGAACACCAGCGAGTCAAGATTGGATAGCAAGTCTTGTACCAAGTCGATTACGAGGACGGTATTTTGCAATAAAAGATTCGGTTGCTGTGTTTATAGTAGCATCAGTTATGTTAATTGCAGGAATTATTCTTGATTATTTTAAAAATGGTCATTTAACCACTGGATTTGTATTGATTGGAATTATGATAGCAATATTAGTTATCATAAACCTTGTAGCATTTAGCTTTATGAAAGAGCCAAGGCTATCTCTAACGAATGAAGATGGGTACGAGATGCATGGTACTTTAGCAAAGCGGGCAAAAACATTACATAAAAATGATTTTAATGATAGTATGATGTCGGAATTAAAATTTGCGTTTGGAAATCGTTACTTTCGCAAAGCATTAGGTTTAAATTGTTTATGGATGACTTCTTTTTACATAGCTGCACCGTTTAACTCCAGTTACCAGATTAAAGAATTAACACTACCATATACTTTCATTATGATAATAGGATTTTGTTCGAATCTATTTCGAATCTATATTTCACCAAAAGTTGGACGCCTTGCAGATCGATTTGGTATGGCAAAAGTATTTAAATATTCCCTGCTTGGTTTATTGTTAAATTACTTTTTGACAGCTTGTTCGCTTCCTAACAATGCCTATATTATGATACCGATAGCTGCATTTTTCTCTGCTTGTGGGTGGTCCTTTATTGGTATTGGATTATTTGGAATCCAACTTGAATTCTTGGATGAAAAGAAACGAATGATTCAGCTAAGTCTGATATCCTCGATTTCTGGAGTTTATGGTTTTCTCATATCTTACCTAGGTGGAAGATTATTAGATTATTTACAGAGGAATCCTCTTATCATATTCCAGAGGGAGTTATATGCACAACAAATTTTAAATTCAATTGGTGTTGTATTATTACTTGTTACCTTTAGTTATACAAAGCTTTTGATACAAGGGAAATCACCGAAAAAACAGGGACGGTAATAAATCTCTTTATTGGTGATAGTAAAGTAATATAAATTACTAATAACTAACAAAGATGCATGGGTAGAGTATTGTTTTTCCAACATTAATAATAAAACCCAAAAAGGTATGAAACCAACTTTATCTTAAAGTGGTTTCATACCTTTTTTAGTTCGGTGTGTCAAGCGTTACTTGACCAGATTATAAGTTGTTATAAATTATAATATCACTATTAAAACTTACATTACTTTCATACAATCTAGCTAGCTCTTAAACCTATTTTACTTTCATACAATCTAGCTAGCTCTTAGACCTATTTTACTTTCATACAATCTAGCTAGCCCTTAAACCTATTTTACTTTGATACAATCTACTAACCCTTATTTATTAACTAAATTATTGAATTTCTACTATAAACTTTACGTTACCATCCATATTATCTGTTAGGTTAGTAAAGGATTTATAGTTCTCACCTTGTTCGATTAAAGTATCTAATTTTCCCTGTAATACAGATACCGTATCATTATATTTATTATAAATTTCTTTTATTCCTTCTTCATAGAACTTGTTCATTCCATCGGATATTTTCTTTCCACCAATAGTAAGCTCACCAACTGCATTTGTCATTAATGATGTGGAATCCTTTAATTTTGCAGAACCATTTGTTAAGGAAGATGTTGCACTTTCTAGCTGTGTTACTCCTGTATACAATTGGTCAATTCCTGTTTTTAATGCTTTGGAACCACTATTTAAAGAGGTTAGACCAGCTTCTAATGCTTTGCTACCTGCTGTAAGTTTTGATAGTCCAGTTTTCAATTGTTCCTGTGCATTGTCTGTGGAAGTACAACCCTGATATAAAGTTTCTGCACCCTGAGAAATTTGAGTGACAGCACCGTTTAATTTATCAAGATAAGCACTTAATGTTTTGCCACTTGTTATTAAGCCCTCTGCAATTTGACGTTGTGCTGCTGTATTTTTTTCTAAAGCTGCGATAATATTAGCATCAGCATTTGCTGCTTTTAAGGTTGCAAGAATCTTTTCATTATTTTCGACAGTTTGTAGTAACTGTGAAAATACTTCGTTTTCTTTTGCTTTCCCATCCGCAATACCGGAGACTAATTGCTGTAAGGAAGCAAGATTTTCTTTTAAGGATTTACTACCCGCAACTAAATTTTTAAACTGTTTGTTTAAGGTGGTTATCCCAGTGTTTGCTTGATTTATCCCTGCATCTAAGGAGTTAGAACCTTCTAATAAGGCACTAATACCTTCTATAAGAGTGTTAGATTTGGAATGTAGTTCTTTCACACCACTGATAACTTTTGCTACGCCATCGGTATATTCCTTTGTTCCATTAAGTAAAGTTGTTACCCCAGAGAAGTACTCCTCTGACTTTCCTTGAAATTCGGATAGAGAACTTGAAAGAGTTGCTGATCCATCTCTTAATTCCTCACAAGACTGATATAGGGTATCCATAGAGTCGGATAGTTTCTTTAAATCAAGGTCATTATCTAATTTGATATCAGATAATAATCCGGTAGTTACTACATTAAGAAACATAATTGGATCATAATCTATAACATCGCAGTTAATTTCGATTTCTTCTGGAATTTCAATGCTTTCTAAATTGAGAGTCTCTTGTACACCACTCATTGCTACACCAACAATGATATATTTATCGCCATCAGATATTACTTTAGCATTCTTTGCAGTCACGTTTTTAAACAAATCAGTGCTTGCAGTTGTTACAGAAAGAATAGAAAATGGCACTTGTTCCTTGCTCTTAAACTGAAGTTTTATAGTTAATGCACCGGATTTTCCCACAATGTCATTCGCGTTAACTTCTTCTCCATCAAGAAGATAAGTTAGTTTTACATCGAAAGGCAATTCCTTTGTTGTGGTTCCTTGGTAATATATATCATTACCGTTTGCTTCCCAAGATATCGTTCCATCTGCATTGGTTACAAATGGTTCATCACCTTTGATATTTGTAATATTCTCAAGATCAGATTGATCTAGTATTGTGGAATCGGTATTAAAATTTTTTAACCAATCACTTACAATTACTTGTGATACCTCAGCGCTTGAATTCATTTTAACATATACGACTTCTTCTTTTTCTGCTTTCTTATTTTCTTTCTTATCATTTAAGTTAGTAGTAAATGTAGAATTGTCTAGTTTACCTAATGTATTAACATTTAGATGTGTCTGTGTAGCAGCATAAGCGGTTCCCTCATTTTTAGAAAAAGTAGTACCTACATAGCAGATACCTCCAACCATGGCAGTACAGAGTACACAAACAGTTGCTTTATTTAAAAAACGTTTCATAGTTATTCCTCCTTTAATTTGCTTCTTTTTTTGATAAAAAACCAATACTTGTTTTGCAGATGATTCGGTCAAAGAGCATAAACATGGATGGAAGTATAAAGATAACTACAACCATACTAATTAAGGCTCCACGTGACATTAAACTACAAAGTGAACTAATCATATCAATATTCGAATACAATCCAACACCGAAGGTGGCAGCAAAAAAGCTTAGCGCACTAACAAAGACTGATTTGATGGAAGTTTCATGTGCAATTGTAACGGATTCCACTTTATTTTTTCCATTGTTACGTTCTTTACGATATCTTGTAGTCATTAAAATAGCGTAATCGACTGTTGCACCAAGTTGGATGGTACCAATAACAATGGAAGCAACGAATGGAAGTTGTGTTCCTGTATAATATGGAATACCCATATTAATAAAGATTGCTAACTGTATAACGCTAACAAGTATAACTGGTAGAGAGATTGATTTAAATAACACTAAAATGATAAGGAATATAATAACAATGGAAACGATACTAACAGTCTTAAAGTCTGTATCCGCAATCGTAATTAAGTCTTTGGTTAAAGGAGCTTCTCCTACGACTAAGGAATCCTTACTATATTTTTTTACGATTTGATTAATTTGATCAATTTGGTTATTAACTTCATCTGTTGCTACCTTATAACTAGAGGTTACGATCTCAACCTGATAGTCATTATTTCGAACGGAGGAAATAAGACGATCCGGTATCATAGAGATTGGTAATGCTGGCCCAATAAGCTTATCAATACCGAGTGTCCATTCAATACCATCGATCGCTTGAATTTCTGACATTAGTTGATCTACATTTTTTTGTGATAAGTCGCTCTTTAAAAGAAGCATAATTGTGGTATCCATATTGTAATCTTCTTTTAATTTGTCATTTGCGATTACACTCTTTAGATCTTTTGGTAACGATTCATCGAGGTTATAATACACATCTGTATGGTTATTTCCATAGATAGCTGGAATCAATAACACAACAAAAGCTACGACAAAGATAAGATAGTGTTTTGTAACGAAAGTTGATAAACCTTTTAAATCTGGTAAGAAGTTTCTATGTTTTGTTTTTTCAATCCACTTATCACAAAGAAGGATCATGGAAGGAAGTACAGTTACGCAGGCAAGAACTCCAAAAACTACACCTTTTGCCATAACTAAACCGATGTCTTTTCCAAGTGTGAAACTCATAAAGCAAAGAGCAATGAAACCTGCGACTGTTGTAATGGAACTACCTACAACAGAGGAGAAAGTATTTGATATTGCATGAGACATAGCTCTGTCTTTATCATCAGGGTAACGTAATTTGTTTTCTTCATAACTATGAAGTAGGAATATGGAATAATCCATTGTTACACCAAGTTGTAGTACAGCGCTTAGCGCTTTTGTTATATAAGAAATTTCTCCAAAGATAATGTTACTTCCTAGATTATATACAATTGCCATTCCTATACTGATAAGGAACAAAAATGGAACTAAGAAGTACTCCATGCTAATACATAATACAAGTAATGATAACGCTACAGCAATCAATACATAGATTGGTGTTTCTTGATTGGAGAGGTCTCTTGTATCGGTGACAAGAGCTGACATGCCGCTAACAAAAACCTGTTCTCCAGTAACTTTTCTGATTTGACCGATGGCATTCATTGTACTATCCGCAGAAGTTGTTCCATCATAAAGAACTACCATCATGGTTGAATTCTCTGAATTAAAGGCATCCTTTATCTTATCTGGAAGCATCGAGATTGGAACATCGATCGAGAACGCATCATCATACCATAATATATCTTTTACATGATCGATCTCCTTAATTTTTTCTTTGAGCTTTACTACATCCTTGTCGGGCATGTTTTCTACGATTACCATAGAGAAAGCTCCGATGCCAAAGTCGTTTACTAAGATATCTTGACCTATCATCGTCTCTGTGTCCTTTGGTAGGTATGTAAGTACATCGTAGTTAATTCTAGTACAAATCATACCGATAAAGGACGGAATTAGTAGTAGTATACCAAGCACCAAAATTAATTTTTTGTGTTTGGTAACGAACTTACCAAATCTTATCATATTTTCATCCTCCATTTCTTTTAAAATGACTAGTGGTCATTTATCATTGATAAGTTATAACACAAAAATGACCAATGGTCAATAATGAATTTTAATTTTAATGAAAACTTAATGAAAGCCTAGCTATTGATGTTTCAAATGTTCTGTGCTAGTATAAAGATAATTAATCGGTAGACAATGAGAAGATACAAATTCCCCATGGATAAGAAAGGGGCTGAGTGCTGATGGGAAGAGTAACGGAAAATAAACAAGCAAAACGAAATTCAATCTTTCATTCTTCGTTTGATTTGTTTCGGACCAAAGGTTTTTTTCAGACATCGATCTCGGATATCGTGACAAAGGCTGGAGTTGCCAAAGGTACCTTTTATCTATATTTTAAGGACAAGTATGATTTACGAGACAAGCTTATTGCATTTAAAGCAGGAACTTTGTTTCATGCAGCTGAACTTAACTTAAGTGAAACAAATATTAAGGATTTTCCGGAACGACTGATATTTATTGCAGATCAGATTATTGATCGGTTGGCTATGGAACCTGATTTTCTAAAATTTATATCAAAAAATTTAAGCTGGGGCGTATTTAAGACTGCATTGTTAAAGGGACATGAAACCGGAGAAACAGATTTTTATAATGCGTATTTGCATATGGTAGAGGAAAGTCCTTATGAATTTAAGAATCCCGAAATTATGTTATTTATGATTGTTGAATTAGTAGGTTCAAGCTGTTATAGTTGTATTCTTGATGATGAACCATTAACGATGGAAGACTATAAGCCATATCTTTACGAGGTAATTCGAGGAATCATTCAGATGCAGATAGTTAAAAAAAAATCTAGCAATGAGGTTTAAATTATAGAATCTAAAAATGTGAAAGGCTTTGTAGATAGTTCGAATAGAATCATTCGGATTATCTATAAAGCCTTTTTGTTATATAGGGAAGAATATATAAGTGCTGATAATTATGAAATTACATTTCTTAACTAAAAATATTAAGTAAAGAATAGATAAGAAAATTTATGTTTCTAACAGAATTTGTTCATAGTATTTTGGACCAAAATTTGTTATGATATCCAATGTTGGGTTAATTTTGATATTAACTTACTAAAGTAATAGGAAAATAGAAATACTGGGGAAACCAAATGACAAACGAGATCAAGTTACCAAATTACAATATTACAGAACAAGATGCACATTTTTATAATGATGTAAAATACGTTACAGTAAGTCTAGGACGAGAACGTAATCAAGTATTAACAAAGTTTCAGTCAGATATATTATCACTTGATGTGGTAAATATACGTTATCGTTTTCAAAAGGAATATCAAGAAATATTATATTCTATAAAAAATGAGCTACATAATCAGATGTCGTCGACTAATGTAAACGATTTATTACAATTAGTTAAGCAAATATATTCTGAGATAGAGGATGGATATCAACAGTTAGTTAAGCTAGATAACATATCTCATCATATGAAAGAACACTATCATCTGACTTTTTATACAATAGGAAATCTAATAAAATTTATAAACCTATCCATGCAAATAGATATCAATTCAAAACCGACCGCAGCTTGGTTTGTAGAAGCAAATTACGATGCTATCATTGAAATGATTGATTTAGCACAAACAAAAGTTGAGGACTATATTAAATCTAAGAAACGGCTCGGAAAGGTCTGGAAGGAAGAAATATTTATTAAAGAAAATTTATCTTTGATAGAACGCTTTCAAACTGTGAAGATGGGAGGATTTCGTTTTCTTCATAGTTTTTATTGGAAGCAAAAGAAGCAATTCCGCTCTTTATTTATAGAAGATATAGAACTTTTAAATGAACAGGAATACGAAGTTCTATACAATAATCTTCTTATCTATCATGAGTGTAAAGAATGGTTAGAGAATGAAAATAGTAAAGTTCAGAGTTTATTAGGTGAAAATTATATAAAAGAAGATACCTCGTTTCCGAGTTTAAGAAGAGAATACGATTCAATTTATCGTTTTATCCAAATGTTTTCAATAGAGCTTCCGATGAGTTTTATTAAGGAACTTTTGCATGATAATGGCGTTAGAAAATTTTATGACTTAATTAGGAGTCTCATAAAACAAGAGAATATAAAAAGCCTAAATAAATTAGAAAATATTCCATTCCCAAAATCTTATCAGTTGATGGAGCTTTCTGCTACAGAAGCCTTCGAATTATTTACGAAATTAAAAGATAATTATCAGTTACTAATTAATGATTTAGAATTCATACTATCCTTAGTCTATAAAAAAGTAGACGGATTAACAATGGATGAACTTAGAAAGTATTTTCAACAAATTGAGCGAATTAAGCAAAAAGAAGAATGGCTTTTAACGAATCAAGAAAAGATTGAAGATACATTTGGCGGACATTATCGTAAGAATTTAACAGACTGGGAAGAAGTAAGACAATATCTAGCTTCCGTAAAGGAAACAAAAGGTTATGGATTTTCACTTTACTATGAGGCAGTAAAACCTCAAGTAGAAAAAGGGCATGAACTTACCAATGAGCATATATGGGAGGTTTGTGAAACAATTCTTTTAGCAGAACACCCAATCAAAGAGGAGATTTTTCAAAAAAGAGTTGTAAAGCTTTTAGATCAAAAAAGAATTACCCCAAAATTAAAGGAGAGTATTAACTCTTATCTAGAAAACTATTTAAAGGATGGTTTTGTTTTAAAAGATGGGGTATTACAAAAAGAGGATATTACAGAATATAATCTCCGTATTTATTTACCTGAGGATGGTAAGAGAGAGATAGAGAGTATTCCAGAGTGTGAGCTATGTGCGGGAGTTTTATCTATTATCCGTGTTAAACGTGAAATTACTTTAGATTCGATTAGTAAAATAATGGCGGAGCAATTAGGATACCCAAGACGTACGAAAATGTTCAACAGTGCTGTGGGGGAAATTGTTAAAAAGCTAAAGCAAGAGAGTAAGATTGTTCGTCATAGTGGTGGGTGGCGTTTATGTAAATAATTCATTTCGTTCTATAGTGTTTGTGCCTATTACAGTTCACATAATTTTGGTAAGAATGGGAGAAATTATTATTGTAATAGGCACGAATTTCTGAAATAGGAACCAGAGGACATTGAACCCGGCTTGTCTTATGGGGAAAGTAAATTCGTAAGACCAATAAAAGCGAGGTTGTTTTTACATGAATGGATTGAAATACTCACCTAAAATGCAGACTTTTCTCTTTAGCATGTTTTCGGGAATATTGACTGCATATGCATTTTTAGAAAGAAGAGCATGGTTTTTATGCTTTTTTTCTTTGATACCGCTATTTCTTGTATTCTTGCAAAATAACAATACGGAATTAAAAAAGCTACAACCGATCGCCATTTTTTCCTATTCTATATTTTATTATGGGCCAGTGTTATATTGGCTTTATAATTTATCTTCAGTTATGCCATTTGATGGGATTATGCCAACTTTTATACTTAGTTTAGGTATTCTTATCATTGTGATACAAAATGGGCTTGGGTTATATATTTCTTTACTTTCATTTCGACATTTACGTACAGGTACTGCTTGGGATATCGTAATACTTGCTTGTCTTTATGTACTTGCGGAATGGTTGCAAGAATTTCTTGGATTCGTAGCATTTCCATGGGCAAGATTATCCTTATCAGTAACACCTTGGCCGTTATTTATCCAATCCGCCTCCGTATTTGGTGGGTTATTTATTTCTATTTTATTGTTATTGATCAATGGCGTATTTGCTTTCGGGATTGTGAAAGCGAATAGTTATTTTGGGATTTTACCTTTGGCAACGGAGAGATTAAGTTGGAAAAAAGAATTCATGAATCTAACCGCATACATTTTTATTGGTGTATTTCTGGTTGGAAATATTTTATTTGGAGCTATAAGAGGGAGCAAATCCTTTGATGATGAAAACTCTGAAGCGATTGAAGTGTTATTAGTACAGGGAAATCATCCTGGAATTAATAAATGGCAGACATCAACGATTCAGATACTTGCGGATTACATGGATTTGACGGAAGATAATGTCACAGAGAATACAAAACTTGTATTTTGGCCAGAAACCGCTGTTCCTATTTATATTGAAGAAGCTTTTGATGAGCAAAAACAGTTAATGGACTTATGTGAGAAACATAATATTAGTATTGTACTTGGTTCTTTTAGTCATAAAGAAGTGAAGGGTGAAGACACCAGCTATAATGCAATGTATGTAGTAACAAAGGATGGTATATCAAAAAATCCATATTATAAGCAAAAGTTAGTACCTTTCGGTGAATATCTACCATTTTCTAAAATCTTTAGAAAAATCTCTCCTGGGTTTACGTCCATGTTAATGGAACAGTTAACGGAAACTCCAGGAACAGAAACTTTCCCAGTGGAAACGGAATATGGAGATGTTGGTGGAATCATATGTTATGAATCAATATTTCCGAAAATATCCAGAGAAAGTGTTAAGAATGGAGCACAGTTGCTTTCGGTACTTAGCAATGATTCTTGGTTTGGAGATTCCGCTGCACTTTATCAACATCATTCACAGTCTATCCTTCGAGCAGTAGAAAATGGAAGGTATGTCGTACGTGCGAGCAATACTGGTCTAACTTCCATTATTAATGAAAAAGGGGAAGTTATAAAAAAAGTAGATGCATTGATTGGTACAACTCTACGTAGTGAAATCAAATTTTATAATCATAAAACTTTATATACTAGAATCGGTGATGTTATTGTTATACCTGGTATATGTCTGATTTTTGCTGCTATAATTAAGCGGATATTTTATCGTATATAACTCGTCACTGCTATAAAAAAATCCCCCCCTTATGGTAGAACATTTATATAACCTCTACCATAAGGGGGATGTTTCTATAGCAAGCCACTATCTAAAGTCTTTCACTTCAGATGGTTGGTATTCATTATTTTAAAGAGTTAATTTTTTGTACAAAATTTAGAGAGTTAAAAATTGTATTAATTGACATAAAATCCTAAATTTCATATAATAAAGTTACGAATTCATTCGTTTGGAGGAGGTAGTATTATGTGGATGTATTATGCGGGTGCTGGTATTATAGCTAGTTTAATAATATTGTGTGTGATTTTGATTTTTATCAGTAAATCAAAGAAAAAGGCACTGAATATGGTGAATCTAAAACTTCCAATGAATCAAGGAGAAGTACGAGCCTTTGGAGTACGTGAGGAGTATCTTATTACAGTTTTGGACCATTATCAGTACCTTGTTCGTGATGGTGAGATTGTTGCAGTAAAAGATTTAACCAAACCAGATTCTTATAAAGAATATTTGGGAGGGCAATATCATGCTTAATGTCGATAGTATAATAAAGAATGATTCCGTATTTGAACTCTCGAGTACGATAGATTCAATTTACCGAACTTATCAAAGTGAGAAAGAGCAACTTTTGGCCGATTATGAAGTGAAAAAGAAAGAATGCCAACAGTTATTAATAGCGATTGATAATATTAGAACTGCTTATTTAACCCCTTACATAAATCAGCTATATCAGGAATTAGAAGAGTTTGGAAGTCCTAGTAAAAAGCCCAATTATACTGTACTTTTAACAGATCAATCATTAACCAAGGACTGGAAAGATAGTGATATTAGACGCACCTATCTGATAGCTAAAAAGCGTTTATCAAAATACAAAAATGATTCAAAAGATATAGTTACAAAATTTCTTTATGATTGGACAAGCAATAAGAAAAAGTTAGAGGTAGGAAATCAAGATCTAAAGAAATTACGAGAATTGGTGGCATTACAAAAACAAGAATACTTAGAAGAAATAGGAAAAGTATCGGAGATAATACCAAAGCTCAAGCTTTATCTTGATGTATTAATCGATTTGAAAATTAATATAAAAGAGATTATTTTACCAGAAACAGAAGGGATTCATGCATTTTTGGTAGCAAAACACATAACAGAACAGATTACGATTAGGCAATACCCAGGGACCGTTAACTTAGATTCTATTTTAAAGCTAGCAAATACATCATATGAAAAACATTATTTGTTTATAAAACAAGTATTTCGTTTTTATTCTAATTTGGTGGAACTGTTGGAACACTCAATCAGTATTGACTTTTGTACAAAGAATAGCATCACACCGAAGGAGTTTTCTTGGATACTACAAAAGAAAGAAATCATGGAAGATTCTGTCAATGAAATGAAAAGGAATTTATTTTATATACAAAATTAGTTTTAGGAGAAAATAACCAAATAATTTTGCTTGCATTCTGAACTGAAATTAGATACACTATGCATAATCTACAAATATATGCGTATGTAAGATGTCATATTAGTTAATATACATAGGAAAATAAAATTTCGGAGGATGCAATGAAACGAATTCCGATTGTAATTCAATTAATTTTTATCCTGTTATTATTGTTCCTGATACCAACAGTAATTACCGGATATTACAGCAATGTACAAATGATGAAGTATTCTGAAGAAGAAATTGCATATTCTGCTATGGCTCAAATTGATACGAGCAGTTCTTATAGCGAAGCTATTTTAATGAATATAGTTAAGAACATATTACAAATGGTTGGAACCAACGAATTTAATGGATTGAAAAACATTACTACATATAAAGCGTTAAACTCAGAATACAGTAAAATAAAAGTTGCCACCGGTATCTATGATCAGATGAAAGAGATTCAAAATAACAATAAAATTGTTAGTTCTATCTATTTTTGTCTCGATGATGCTGACTATGTTATCTCAACGAACCGAGGAGTTGTTAAAAAACAAGCCTATGAAGATATTTCATGGATTAATGAAATGGATTTAAAAGCACTGGGTTCTGCTGGTTTATGGTACCCAAGAACTTATAACACTGCAACCGTTTCTGAACTTACAAATAGTAAGTCAACTGGAGAAGTGAGAAATGTCATTTCCTATATTTATCGCTTAAATAAACTAACGACATCAACCAAAGGTACCATTGTTGTTAATGTTGATGCACAACGATTGAATGAAATATTACTTTCGAGTGTTAATTCAGATGATGCACAGGGGATTATAGTAATGCCAGATGGCACGATTATATCGCATAAAGAGAAGTCTAAATTTCTTAAAAAGTTTGAAGACATGGAATTTGTAAAAGATTCTTTAGCGAGCGGTATAACAACAGGCTATCAATATCAAAAGGATGGAGATCGTGCTATCTTATTAACTTTTCAAAAATCATCACAATTCCAGTGGATTTATGTCAACACTTATAATATGGATACGCTGATGAGTAAATCAGATAGTGTGCGTAATGGGTATACCATATTTATCTCAATTATAATAGCTCTTGGGACTATTGTAGTAATTGTATTATCTAGAGAGTTTTCTAAACCAATGAGAAAGTTAGTTCAAAATGTGAAACAGCTCAATGGTATGGAGCAACTTGGGGTGAAAAATGAACTTTCTTTTTTAAGTGGTGCAATTGAAAAAATACAGGAGCAAGAGAGTGAATTGCATCACCTTTTAAAGGAAAAGGAAGAGGAAGCTAGAAACTTACTTCTTCATAATTTACTAACTGGCGAAGTTACGAATCAAAAAGAAATCGAAAATGTTGAAAAAATATTTCCATACAATCATTATATGGTAGCGATACTATCGATTGACAATACGAAGCGTTATTTAGAGACGACAGGAAAAGACAAGCGTAGTATTCAACGTTTTGCACTGCAAGAAAAGATAAAAAGAGTATTTTCTGAAGGGTATCATGTAGAATCCATGCGAGATGGTGCAGGTATGATGGCTATCATTATAAACATGAAATCTTATGATTATGTAAAAGTATCTAGAGAGTTATTTAATATATTAACTGGTATACGTCAAGAAGCACAGCGTGTCTTTGAATATACCGTAACGGTTGGAGTTTCTACTGTGCATAATGGATATGAGCTGATTAATGAATGTCATGTGGAAGCACTAGAAGCTATTAAGCGACGTATTATTGTGGGTAGAAATCAAATTATCTTCTGGAATCCGCAAAAAAAAGAGAATAACAAGTATTCCTATTCTTATAATAGTGAAAAAAAGATACTAAACTTTCTTTCATCCGGTGATGCGGATAGTGCGAGAGTAGAGCTTATCAATCTATTTGATGATATTAAGCAAAAAGAAGATATATCCTATGAAAATTTGTTACTGATTTTAAATCAGCTAGCAGGTGCTACCGTAAAATTCATGATGGAACACAATATTAATTCTAGTAAAGTTTTTGGTAATAACACAAATTTATATCAAATGATAGGTGGAATGGATACATTAGAGGATATAGAAGCCTATTTAGGAAAGGTTTTTGTATCCATTACAGATTATTTAAAGAGTTTTCATGAAGATACATCAGAGAAAAGTTCAGAACTAATCATTAAGTATATAAGAAAACACTACAAAGAGGAAATCGTATTTGAAGATCTTGCAAATCAGATTGGAATTAGTTATTCGTATATGAGAAAAGTGATACGAGAGGACACCGGGAACAGTTTGATGGACAATGTAAATCTTTTACGTATTGATGAGGCAAAACGTTTATTACTACACGCGGATTTGAGCCTTACTCAGATAGCAACAGAAGTTGGATATCATAATGTACAGAGCTTGAATCGTTTCTTTAAAAAGTATGAAGGAGTATCTCCGAGTGACTTTAAGAATAATGTAAAATAATTCAATATTTTTATTTGTGCAAAATATTCATAAATCCAAGTTGTTAAATTGGTTTTATGGATATTTTTTTTGATTTCAGCTATCACATTTGATACTTAAAAGTCATGATTTGGTAATTCGGACATGTCTATTTATAGATAAGAAATTGTATCATTTTCTTATTGATGCATTGAAACACTATTAAAATAAGGGTTTTTTATATAATCAAAAACGATACGTGGTATCAAAAGTGATTATTTACAAAGTACTTGAACCAGTTTATAGTGTGAGTATGCTAAATGAAAAAACGCACAAAACAACAAACAGAAGGAGATGATATTTGTGAAATTTGCCAAGGCAAATAAGATAAGCAACAGTGTAGTTCCTTTACAAATGAAGAAGAGGGGCATTTTTCATTACATAAAGAAAGATTGGCAATTGTATGTATTGCTATTAGTACCATTAGCATTTGCTTTAGTCTTTAAATATGGTTCTTATTTTGGACTAACCATAGCATTTAAAGATTATAAGATATTAAAAGGCTTCAATGGTAGTAAATGGGTTGGATTTGATATCTTCCGTAAAGTATTTACCATGAGAAATTTTGGTTCTGCTGTTCGAAATACTTTGTTACTTAATGTATTAACCTTAGTATTTGGATTTCCAATGCCAATTATATTAGCTCTTTTATTAAATGAAGTCAAGAATAAATACTTTAAGAAAGTAACACAAACCTTAATTTATTTACCTCATTTCCTATCCTTCATTATTATTGGTGCGATGGCTTACCAGATTTTTGGTCAGGAAAACGGTGTAATTAATAACATTATTGTATCACTAGGTGGTTCCAGAATACCATTTTTACAAGAGGATACTCATTGGTTAATTTCTTACGTTGTTATTAACGTATGGCAAACAATGGGATGGGGAACGATTATTTACCTAGCAGCGATTACAAGTGTAAATCCAGAATTATATGAGGCTGCTACTGTTGATGGAGCAGGTCGTTGGGGAAAAATTAAGAATGTTACACTTCCATGTATTAGAAGTACCATTGTAACTCTTCTTATTATGAACTTAGGTAAGATTATGGCAGGTTCTTTTGAAAATGTATATGCACTTATGAATGTAGCTACTCCAAAATATACAACAACTATTCCTATCCTTGTTTACCGCTTGGGCTTATCAAATGGTAAGTACAGTGAGGCAACAGCAATCGGTTTATTCCAGTCTGTGATTGGACTTGCACTTGTTCTTATTTCTGATCGAATTGCGAAGAAACTTGGCGAAGATGGATTGTTATAAGGAGGAGAGCAGATGGAAGCAAAATTACAAACAAGAAGTTTAAATAAAAAAGTAGAAAAACATAAAATAACTGACAAAATAGCATCATTTTTAATCCACCTTTTTTTAGTATTAGTTGCACTTACTTGTGTATTACCATTTCTACATGTTTTTGCAAAATCCGTAAGTAATGAAGCTTATGTTATTGCTAATAAGGTATTATTACTCCCGAAAGAATTTACGATAACAGCGTACAAGAAGGTATTTGCAGATTCTAGTATACTAAGATCCTTCTATGTATCCGTAGTAGTAACCATACTATTTACGATGCTTGGTATTTTAATAACCTTATGCGCTGCATATCCATTATCAAGAAAAGGCTTAAAGGGTCGTTCCTTCTTTACTTTCGTTTTTTTGTTTACGATGTATTTTTCCGCAGGTATTATTCCTGAGTATTTATTGATCAATAACTTAGGACTTTTAGATACTTGGGCGGTGTTAATTTTACCATTAGCATTCAGTCCATATAACTTTCTAATTATGAAGACATCCTTACAAAGTACGATACCGGATAGCTTAATTGAATCAGCTCATTTGGATGGAGCAACACAATTTCAGATTCTTGGAAAGATTGTTGTGCCTTTATCCAAACCGATTCTTGCAACTTTATCTTTATTCTACGCAGTAGGTCGTTGGAATGCATATCAAGATGCATTGTTCTATGTAAAACAGAATGTATCCTTAAGACCTCTACAATTAAAAATGTATTACTTAGTAGTTTCAGCCACGGAGTCTTTACAGGCAGCATCAGAAGGCGGGGCTCAGATAACAAATCCAGAAGTTTTAAAAGCAGCATGTATTATGTTTGCAACGATACCAATCATCTGTATTTATCCTTTCGTACAGAAGTTCTTTGTTCAAGGAACTATGATTGGTTCAGTAAAAGGTTGATAGTTTTCCGGTGTTCCGGATGCTATATAAATGTATTTTAAAAAGGGAGGTACAATTATGAGAAAGTCAATTAAAAAAGCAGCAGCACTCGCTTTAACACTTGCTATGTCTACAGCAGTGTTAGCAGGTTGCGGCAGCAAAGACAAATCAACTGGAACCAAGAATGACCCTACTACAGCGCCTACAAAGGCAGCTGATAATAATCAGGGGTCTACAGATCCAACTAAAGCTCCAGAAAGCGCTTTTAAGGATTACTCTAACGGATTCGAAAAAAATGTAACCATTCAAATTCCTGTTTATGACAGAGCATTTGAAGGTTGGAATCCAACAAACAACTACTATACTCAGTGGGTACAAAAAGAATTTGGTGAGAAGTATAATGTCACAGTTGAATTTGTAGCTATTGGTAGATCAACAGAGGTAACTGACTATACACAAATGTTAGCTGCTGGTACAGCACCTGATATCATTTTCCATTATGATATGCCACAGGCAATTGCATACTACGATGAAGGTGCTATGCAAGAATTAAACTACGATGAAATTGCTAACTATGCTCCTACATACTATAAGAACCTTGGTGCTACTATTGATTCTTATGGTACGATTAACGGTGAGAAGGTATTCTTCTTTGCTAACAGACCAACTGCTTATAACTGGGTTACTTTAGTAAGACAAGACTGGATCGACAAAGTTGGTAAGACTATGCCTACTAACTTAACTGAATTAAATGAATTATATGCTGCTTGGAGAGATGCAGGTCTTGGAAATGGTGGTGGTACTTTACTTCAGAATAACTTCATTTATGATTATTTCTTCCGTTCCTGGCCAATCGATGCAGACGAGAGAGCATTATATTCCGATCTTTCTGTTGCTGCATTACCATGGGAACCGACACATAAGTTTTTAAAGAACTTAAACTATCAGTATAACAACAACTTAATTGATAAAGAGTTCTACTTAAATACAGATGATGCTGCTACAAAGGCAGACTTCGTATCTGGTAACAGCGGTGTATATAGTTTCTATATCTCAAGCTCTACTGATGTTTTAACTTCACTTTTAGCAAACAATCCAGATGCTAAGGTTTCCTTACTTCCAATTGCTGCTAACGTTTCAGAGGGTGGCGTTCCACAGCAACGTGGTTACTGGCCATTTGGTATGATTATGGGTATCAATTCTACTACTACAGCTGAAGAAAGAATTGCTATATGGATGTATCTTGAGTGGTTAAGCCAGCCAGATAACTTATTCTTCTTCCAAAATGGTGTAGAAGGTCAAAACTATACTTTCAATGAAGAAGGTTTAGCAGTTAAGACTCCAGACTTTGCAGGAGAATCTAAACTTTCTAATAACAACAACAAAGACTACTGGTGTTTAGTAGTAGAGAGTGCTCAATACTCAAATCAAGATTTAAACTACAAGGCTAATATCGCAAACTGGGCTCCAGCTGGATATGAGTATATTATTGAAGATGCATATAAGGATTATATTGCTAATTTAGAGTATATGACTCCAGATGCAATTTTCTTAGATACCATTCAGTCTGTTGCAGAGTTTAAGTCTGATCTAAATGATCTTTTTAAAGAGCTTTATGTAAAGTGTACTATGGCTCCAGAAGCTGATTTTGAAAATGTTTATAAGAAAGCTTGTGAAGATTACTTAGCAGCTGGATATCAGACAATTCTTGATGAGAAACAAGCAGCTATCACAAGTGGTGGATACAACTAGGTTTTAATTTAGAAATTCTCCAAAAAAAATATACTAGATACAAATTTACTAAAGTTAAAATGCTATTTATAAAATACTGACGAAGAAGATATTTATATACTTTATGAGAAAAACGATTTATATAAAAAATACTTATGAAGAAGTTATGATATCTACGATTAGGTACGAATAAATAAAAACAAAAGAGATTGTATCTGGTAACAAATGAGAAGTAAAGATTATAATGTACACACGATAAGAGAAAAAGTAATAATGTACACCAGTTAAATGTAAAGGTAATAATACATTAGATAAGTGTAAAAGTAATAATGTACACTAGATAAGTGTAAAGGTAATAATACACCAGATAAAAGTAATGTTATAATATACACGTGATAAAAGAAAAGGTATTAATGTACAAAAGATGAAAGAAAAAGAATACTGACAAGGATAAAAGTGAGTATCCAAAAACTAATTAGCTAGAAAAGTTACTTATGGAGAGAACAAAGGAAAAAAGTAATAAGATTATAATACCATGTAACCCTCCTGTTTTTTCAGGGGGGTTATGTGGTATCACAAAATAAATACGAAAGTAATGCACACAGCAAATTTGTGCTGACGCTCAAAAACGCAAGGCGATGGCAGAATGGAGATTAATATGTTAAAAATTGAGTATGACAGAGAAAATATATTAGAAGTAATTGACCGTGTTGTGAAAAAAACGATGACAATGGATATGACATGGGATTGGCCTTGTGGAGTTGCTTATTATGGAATAAGTGAGGCTTATCGCGTTACAAAAAATGAAGAATATATCAATCTATTAAAACAATGGACAGATGAATACATTGCACTTGGTTTACCTAATTGGACAGTAAATACCTGTGCAATGGGACACTGTATGATTACATTATATGAAGCAACTAATGATGAAAAATATTGGGATATTGTCATGAGCAAAATTGATTATATTCGTAATAAAGCGTTACGTTTTGGCGATAATGTACTTCAACATACCGTATCCGTTAATAATGATTTTCCAGAACAAGCATGGGCAGATACTTTATTTATGGCAGCATTTTTCTTGTTGCGTGTAGGCGTGAAATTAAAGGATCCTGATATGATCGATGATGCACTTAATCAGTATTATTGGCATATTCAATATTTACAAGAGCCAAGAACAAGTCTTTGGTATCATGGTTATAACAATATCAATAAAGATCATATGTCAGGATTTTATTGGGGACGTGCCAATGCTTGGGCAGCTTATACAATGTCACAGGTTAGTAAAAGACTTCCTGAACCATATTTATATCCAAACTATATGGAAATTGACTGCGCACTACGTGACCAACTAGCAGCTCTTAAACTCTTACAGACAAAAGATGGCTTATGGAGAACAATTCTTGATGATGAAGAGTCCTACGAAGAAGTATCTGCAAGCTGTGGAATCGCAGCAGCAATGGTAACAAACCAAAATCCACTTCACACCAAATATATTCAAAAAGCACTTGATGGTATTCTTAAAAACATATCAGAAGATGGTAGAGTACTTAATGTTTCTGGCGGAACAGCAGTAATGAAAGACAGAGAAGGTTACCGTAATGTACCTAAGACCTGGATGCAGGGATGGGGTCAAGGTTTAGCACTTTCGTTCTTATCCGCACTTGTGGACGATAGCCAGAAATTATTTTAGTGAACTAGGGCTATCGCATGATTTATGACAAGGAAAAGTTTACGCGATGCGCACTTTTTCTTGTGTATTCTGATCATTGCGATAGTCCTATCATGCATAGATAAGGAGAAATAACGTGGAACAACAAAAGGAGATTACCAAAGGTGGATTCACGCTTCCTGGCGAAGCCGGGTTTGAGAAGTTAACATTAGAACTTGCAAATAGATGGGGAGCTGATGTTATTCGTGATAGTGATGGAACTGAGTTATCAGATGATATTTTAAATGCTGGATACGGAATCTATTCCACCATCTGTTTGATAAGAGATCATAACGCTTGGGCGAAAGCTAATATAGACAAATTACAGCAGACTTTTCTGGTTACAAGTCCTGTAGTAGCTAATTCGGAAACTTTAACAATAGATTTGATGGAAGGCTTTTTTAAAGAGCAGTTTTTAGTAAATGATAGTGAGGAAGCCCTAGAGTACTGGCAGGTTTATGATAGAACGACAGAAACCCTTCTTCAGAAAGAGAGCTGGAGCTATCATCCACAGAATCAAACCGTAGTTTTAACAGGCATCTGCCCATGGCATAAATATACGGTTAGTTTTATGGCTTACCGTATCTGGGAAGAAATCTCAATGTATAACCATACTACAAACAATTGGAATAAAGAACATTTGATGCAAATAGATCCGATACATAAAGAAACTCAAGAGTATTTACTTACTTGGATGGATGACTGGTGTAAAAAACATGAACAGACGACAGTTGTTCGATTTACTTCTATGTTTTATAACTTCGTTTGGATGTGGGGAAGCAATGAGAAAAATCGATATCTATTCTCTGATTGGGCATCCTACGATTTTACAGTAAGCCCACATGCACTAAAGTTGTTTGAAGAAGAGTATGGGTATGTACTTACTGCAGAAGATTTTATTCATCAAGGTAAGTTCCATGTTACTCATATGCCGGCAGATAAACATAAGCTTGATTGGATGGAATTTATTAATAATTTCGTAGTAGACTTTGGCAAGAAATTAATTGACATTGTACATAACTATGGAAAATTAGCTTATGTATTTTATGATGATAGTTGGGTAGGTGTTGAGCCTTATCATAAAAACTTTGAAAAATTCGGTTTTGATGGTTTAATTAAATGTGTATTTTCAGGTTTTGAAGTAAGACTATGTGCTGGAGTTAAGGTTAATACCCATGAATTAAGACTTCATCCATATTTATTCCCAGTTGGCCTTGGTGGAGCTCCTACCTTTATGGAAGGTGGTAATCCAACACTAGATGCAAAGAACTACTGGATTAGTGTTCGAAGAGCCTTATTAAGGGAGCCAATTGATAGAATTGGTTTGGGAGGCTATCTTCACTTAGTGGAGGACTTCCCAGATTTTACTGACTATATAGAAAAAATAGCAAATGAGTTCCGCCGAATCAAAGAACTTCATAATGCGGGAAAACCAATGGCTCTAAAACCACGTATTGCGGTGCTTCATAGCTGGGGCTCACTACGTTCGTGGACATTATCTGGACATTTTCATGAGACCTATATGCATGATTTAATTCATATCAATGAAAGCTTATCTGGACTTCCATTCGATGTTAAGTTTATTAATTTTGAGGATATTAATCAAGGCGCTCTTGAGGAAGTTGACGTTGTAATTAATGCAGGAATTATGGGTTCTGCATGGACTGGGGGCCAAGCTTGGGAGGATCAGGAGATCATAGAACGCTTAACAAGATTTGTTTATGAAGGAAAAGCATTTATCGGGGTTAACGAACCAAGTGCTCTTACTGGTTATGATACACTATATCGTATGGCACACGTACTCGGCGTTGACATGGATCTAGGTGACCGCGTTTCTCATGGACGTTATAGTTTTACAGAAGAACCAGTAGAAGAATTAGAATTTGCGGAATGCGGACCAAAGGCAAAGAGAAACATTTATCTCACAGATGGTTTAGCAAAGGTTTTAAAAGAAGAGAATGGAATACCAGTTATGACTTCTTATGAATTTGGAAGAGGACGTGGTATCTATCTTGCTTCTTATGAACATTCTATTAAGAATGCTAGAACGCTTCTAAATATTATATTATATGCAGCAGGGGAATCCTTCCATCAAGAAGGAATTACAAACAATGTATATACAGAATGTGCTTATTACGAGAAAGATAAAATTCTTGTCATGATTAATAATAGCAATACCTTACAAGAATCATCTGTAACAATTAAAGGAAGAACATATACAAAGGATATTCCAGCATTCGATACCGTAATTCTTCCATTAGAATAGACATAATTTTAGAATAGTCATTGATACCAATATTCCTTGCGATGTCCTGAAAGAAATAACAGATTATGCCCATGTTGTAATTATGTTGTCCCCTCAGTCAATGTCTGTAGAGAAGTTTTTTGATAGAGGGGATGAAGAAAAGCAGTTTCTGTTATCAGAAATTGCAAAGTGTCCTAATCCTGAAAAAACACTTCAAAATTTCAAAGACTGCATAGCAAGAATTAATAGTCAAAAGCATTATGATCTATTTGCAAACAGTGGATTTTTTACCGTTGTGAGAAGCAATACTGAAACTGATACTCGAACAGAAACGTTTGAAATAATTGCAAAGCATTTCGGTTTGTAACTACTTGACTTAAAAAGAAATATCACTTATGATAGCAATATATGGAATATTAAATCAACACCATATACAGACGTGTATTATTGACTTAGCTTTTATTGTGAGACTTAATTATGATTACTTCTATTTTGAAAGGGATATTTTGAAATGAATCGAATTCTTAAATGGATAAAATTAGAATCTATTATGATAGCATTATTTTTCGTTAAGGGGATAAGTGCGTCCAAATTTAATAGATTTAGGAGAGTCCACATAGGAATTTTGGAATATTCATAATAAAAATGATATAAAATCATTGATATAGAATGATGTAGAATCATTATAATATATGAAAAAACCCAAGGCTTATTGGCTTTGGGTTTTTTGCGTCTATAGGAGGTTAGCATGATAGAATTAGGAATTAACAATGTATCAAAATATTACGGTGCAACAAAAATATTCGAGAACATTACATTTGACATAAAAACCGGGGAAAGAATTGGTTTAATCGGTCATAATGGATGTGGGAAAACAACCATATTAAAAATCATGATGGACTTAGAAGATTATAAAGAAGGTGACATTCATCTTCGCAAGGGAGCAAAGATAGGATATTTGAATCAAATTCCTGTATATGATGAGAAAATAAAAACCATAGAAGTTATTCGCGCGGCTTTTGAGCAAATATCCATCATTAAGAATCAAATGAATCAATTAGAAATACAGTTTGAAAAATTAAAAGGAACTGAATTAGAGAAAGCAATCCACCAATATGGGAATTTATCTGAACAATATGAGCTAGATGGTGGTTATGATTTAGAAACCAGAATCAATAAGATAACAGAAGGATTACAAATTACTGATAATCTAAAAGAGATGGCCTTTAACAATTTAAGCGGAGGAGAGAAGACCAGAGTTGTCTTAGCTAAAATACTCTTAGAGGAACCAGATATATTACTGCTTGATGAACCTACCAATCATCTGGATCTAGAAACAATTGGCTGGCTGGAAGGGTTTTTAAAAGAGTATAAAGGTTCCGTGTTAATCATATCTCATGACAGATACTTTTTGGATAGTGTTGTGAATAAAGTAGTTGAATTGGAATATAGCAGAGCTAATATTTATAACGGTAATTATAGCTACTTTGTGGTCGAAAAAGAAAGAAGATTTCTTATCGATTATAAGAATTATCAAAACCAGCAAAAGAAAATAGAGCAAATGGAAAATCAAATCAAACGATACCGAATTTGGGGTGAAATGCGAGATAGTGATAAGATGTTTAAACGAGCGAAGGAGCTTGAAAAAAGACTAGAAAAGATGGAAGTTCTGGGACGCCCTGTTCTTGATTCAAAGAAAGTCCGCTTTAATCAGGATATCGTGAATAGAACCGGGAAATTTGTTCTTGAGGTAGAGGATATCAGCAAATCTTTTGAAGAGAAAACATTACTTAAGAATATTAATCTAAATATTTTCTATCAGGACAGTGCCTGTATTATTGGAAAAAACGGCAGTGGAACTTTAGCAGAATATGAGGGAACTTTGCTTTTTGTTTCCCATGATAGGTATTTTATCAATAAGGTGGCAGATAAAATTATGGAGATTGAAGATTACGAGATCAACACCTATGATGGTGATTATAACTATTATCTGGAAGAGATTAAAAAGAAAAAAGATAACAGCATAAGCGGTATAAATAGTCTCATATTTAAATCAAATAAAGTGGTACAAATTAAAAAGTCAGATGATTCGATTCGTTCCAAGAATGCAGATGCGCTGAGAATCAAACGTTTAGCCCTGATTGAAGAAAACATAGAAAAGATGGAGATAAAACAAAAAGAACTAGAGAACGAAATGAACATGCATAACTCAGATATAAAATATCTGGAAGATATTTTCTTGGAAAAGCAAACTATTGAAAAAGAATTAGAAGCTATTTATGAAGAATGGGAAGAACTCATTTACTTTTGACAAAAGCATAAAGCCTACTATAAACAAAAGCATAAAATCTACTATAAACAAAAGCATAAAAGGCTACGATAAAGTTATACTAGAGAATAAACGTGATTATAGTACTATCGATTTTAATATGTAGAATGTTGTCATTTATACAGTGGGACAAGCAAAAAAGTACTACTAATATGCGTTGACAAAAACTGGCATCTATAATATAACAATTATAAATACTTTAGATAATTTATTATGGTTGCTTACATATGAAATTCCATTATGATATAGGAAATTCCTATAAATATAGGAAATTCCTATAAATATAGGAAATTCCTATAAATATAGGAATGATAAAGGTTATACCAATATGTATCTGGAGGTGAGTTATGGGTAAGGATAGTGGAAAAGCTATGGGTCCAGTAGGAAAGGTAGTTGCAGGAAAGAACGAAAAGAATAAGGCAGGTGCTAGCACCAGCAAAACTACTTCAAAGGCTACAAATAAATCGGGGAAAAAATAAATCAGGAAATACTACAAATGAACCAATAAACTGATCTATGACAGATGGAGATTACTATCTGTCATAGATAGAGTTTTAACATAAAGAGAAAAGCTATAGATTTGTAGCAAAATATTATTACATATTAAACAAGAAAAAGTACTCTTTTCGAACTTTTCCTTGTAATGTATAAAGGAGGAACATATGATAAAAGTAGCATGTTTTGACACCAAATCCTATGATAAGGAATGGTTTGATCGTAAAAATAACGGTGAATTTCAAATTAAATATTATGAAAATAAATTAAATGCAGATACTGCAAAGTTAGCTCATGGTTGTCAAGCTGTGATAGCATTTGTGAATGATTCGATAGATAAAGAAACGATTGAAGAATTGTATCAGTTAGGAATTAAAGTAATTGCAATGCGTTGTGCTGGTTATAACAATATTGACTTTAAAGAAGCTTACCAAAAAATAGCAGTAGTACGTGTACCGGGATATTCTCCACATGCTGTCGCAGAGCATGCAATGGCTTTGTTGTTATGTCTAAACCGTAAAATACATCGTGCTTATATTAGAACAAGAGATTATAACTTTAGTTTAAAAGGATTAATTGGATTTGACCTTTATAAAAAAACAATAGGAGTTGTTGGCACAGGTAAGATAGGTCAAGTATTTATTGATATATGTAAAGGTTTTGGTATGCGTGTACTGGCATATGATTTATATCCAGATCATAGCAAAGATATAGAGTATGTTAGTCTTGAGACGCTCTTTTCTGAAAGTGATGTAATATCGTTACATTGTCCATTGACAGAAGAATCAAAACACATGATTAATGCCGAAACCTTAAAATTAATGAAGCAGGATGCTGTCATTATAAATACATCAAGAGGTGCATTGATTGATAGTGAAGCCTTATTAGTAGCTCTGAAAGAAGAGAGGATTGCTGGTGCTGGACTTGATGTATACGAAGAAGAATCCGATTTATTTTTCGAGGATAATTCGGGTACTATACCAAAGGATGATGTGCTATCTTTATTAGTAGGTCTGCCAAATGTTATTATAACATCTCATCAAGGTTTCTTAACCAATGAAGCGTTAAGTAATATTGCTGAGACTACGATTGAGAATCTTAGAGCTTATTTTCATGATGAGTCTTTGATAAATGAAATATGTTACTTTTGCTTACCAGGCGGAACGAATCCGAACTGTAGAAAGCAAAAAGAAGGACGTTGTTTTTAGAGAGGAGAATACGTATGACTAAAGAGCAAAAATTTTTTATTTGTGAGACATGTGGAAACATTATCGGGATGATTGAAGATAAGGGTGTTCCAGTGGTATGTTGTGGTAAAAAGATGACTGAGTTAGTTGCTAATACTTCGGATGGAGCACAGGAAAAACATGTTCCGGTAGTGGAAGTAAAGGATAATTTAGTTTATGTAAGCGTTGGTACTGTTGTTCATCCTATGCTTGAGGAGCATTCTATCCAGTGGGTATATTTAAGGACGAATCAAGGCGGTCATAGAAAGAGCTTAGCACCAGGCAGTGAACCAAAGGTTGTTTTTGCATTAACTGAAGGTGAAGAAGCAATCGAAGTATTTGAGTACTGTAACTTACATGGTTTATGGAAAACTGTTCTTTAATTTCTGTTAGGAAAAAGCTTTCTTAGTACCTTTTCCTAGTTCGTGATAACGAAAAGTTCGCGAAGTGTACTTTTATTGTATTTGGTAAAGTAAGTTCACGTATGCATTACCTTGTATAGAAGATATTAATATCTCAAAAGTTACGCTAAGTACAAGGAAGAGAATTAATAATTAAAATTAAAAAAAGGGTGATGTATCATGTAATAAAAATACTAAGATGCATCACCCTTTTTGAATCAATGGACTACTTATTTTTCTCTTTTTTATCCGGAATTTTCTGAAGAATAACAACGATACCAGCAATTAGTAGCATTCCTAGTAATATACTTAACATGCCTCTCCACATAAATTCTAAGGTTATAAATATATTTTCTAAGTTCATGTACAAGCTCCTTTCAAAGAACTTTATGTTTTAATGTAAGAAAAATTCTAAGATAATACCTCCGGCTAGAACGGAGCCAATCTGACCTGCAACATTTGCTCCAACTGCATGCATTAATAAGTGGTTGGATGGATCTTCTTTGAGACCCATCTTTTGTATTACTCGTGCAGACATTGGGAAAGCTGAGATTCCGGCACCACCTACCATTGGATTAATTTTATTCTTTAAAAATAGGTTTAGGAATTTCGCAAATAACACACCACCAATGGTATCAAATACGAAAGCAAATAAGCCAAGTCCCATGATGATAGCAGTTTGAGCATTTACAAATGCGTCCGCTTTCATACTAAATGAAATAGTGATACCAAGTAATAGTGTTATTAAGTTTGCAAGAACGTTCTGAGCGGTATCGGATAAAGAGTTTAATACGCCACACTCTCTTAAAAGGTTACCAAACATTAAGAAACCTACGAGAGAAACAGACATTGGAGCAATAAAACCTGCAATTACGGTTACGATAATAGGAAAGAGAATTCGTGTACGTTTCGATATAGTAGCCGGATTGTAGGGCATACGAATCATACGTTCTTTCTTTGTTGTAACAAGTTTAATTGCGAATGGTTGAACGATTGGAACTAAAGCCATGTAGGAATAGGCGGCTACTGCTATAGCTCCTATGTACTGAGATTTTAATACTTGGGACACTAAAATAGAAGTAGGTCCATCCGCTGCACCAATAATACCAATGGATGCACAATCGTTAAGATTGAATCCGAATACAGGTGCTAATATAGCTGCTAAAGTCATTGTTAAGAAGATACCGAATTGTGCGGCACCACCAAAAAGAAACATTTTCGGATTTGATAAAAGAGGACCAAAATCAATCATTGCACCAATACCAATAAAGAGTAAAATTGGTAGTACTTCGGAGGTTTCTATTCCTACATGAAACATCCATTCAATGATACCATTTACATTCCCGATTCCTTCATAGGTTTGGTTGATAACACCGGATAAGGGTAGATTAATTAGGATTGCGCCAAATCCCATTGGTAATAAGAGCGCTGGTTCATAGTCTTTACAAATTGCTAGATAAATTAGAATACCACCAATGAGATACATTATTACTGGGCCCCAACCTAGGGTGGTTATTCTGAATAGTAAAGATTCCATAACATCCTCCACATTCTTCTTATTTTAGTATTGTAGAAACTCTAATTTAGCGGTGCTATATATCACCATAATTATATAATTCATAGGATATATAAGCAAGAAAAATATGTTAAAATAGCATTTAGAATCGAAATTATGTTTATAGAAATTGAACGACAGATAATAAATTCGAAAACTGAAACGAAATTAAATAATAGAAAAAGAAATTCAAAAACAGTAAAAAATAAATTACAGAATAAGAATTTGGATAATAGAAAAAGAAATGCAAAACAAAAAAGAAATAAAATATTTAAAATTTGAAATACAGGATACAATTAGGGATAGATACCAGGATTAGTTACAAGATAACATAAAGTATATAAATAGGAAGAAATACTTATTTATTAAGCAATTTTTACTATTTATTAACAAAAACAGACTAGTTATGAAAAAAAGTTGTAAAGAATTTGTTAAAAATCATTATACTGTATTGTTGTTATGTTTAACGAATGGTAATATGTGATTGAATTTAGACAAAGGGGGAAAGTTCATGAGCGTTTCGTTATCTGATTTTTTAATACAGATTACGAGTAACCCAGCGCTATTTATAACAGTATTATTAAAATTAGTGGTATTATTAATAAATGGTTGGACAGATGCCCCAAATGTAATTGCTTCTTGTGTATCAACAAGATTGCTATCACCCAAAAAAGCGATCTTGATGGCAGCAGTTATTAATTTCTGGGTGTGTTAGTAATGACTATGGTAAATAAAGCCGTAGCAGAAACTATTTATAATATGGTAGATTTAAGGGGGGATTCTTCGGATGCCCTGATTATCCTATGTGCAGCGTTATTTGCCGTAATTATTTGGGTAACAGTAGCATCATACTTTGGTATTAAGCCTTGGTTATTTAACAACAAAATTAATTGAACTCCTCTGTAGAAGAGCAAATCGTACATTAGTACAATTTCAAAAAGTCCACCAAGCTACATGATGCAATTGTAGAGTTAAACCGCTTAGAGGAAGAAGGAGATGCTTTATATGCACAACTCGTTAGAGATTTGCATATGAATTGTAAAGATCCAATCGAGTTATTTTCATGGACTCGTATATTAGATCTTTTTGAGATTTGCTGTGATGCCTGTGAAGACATTGCAGATGACATTGAAAGTATAGTATTAAAAATTCATAATTGTTTACATCAAGGGGTAGAAAATGAAACTGCTAAAAAGGGTAAGCCCTGGAAGATTAATATCATTAGGGTTTGCAAGTGTTATTTTGATTGGAGCAATAATTTTATGGCTCCCAATATCTGCAAACGATGGAGTAAATGTTAGATTTATAGATGCTTTGTTTACTTCAACAAGCGCGGTTTGTGTAACCGGATTAATTGCTGTCGATACAGCAGACACCTTTAATATATTTGGTCGTACCGTAGTAGGATTTCTAATTCAGATTGGAGGATTAGGGGTTACTAGTATCGGTGTCGCAATCTTGTTATTTGCAGGGAAGAAGGTTGGTATTAAGGGTAGAGTACTCATGAGAGATTCGATGAATTTAAACTCTCTGAAGGGTATTATGCAACTTGTTAAGGCAGTATTATTTACTACCTTATGCTTTGAAGTGGTAGGAACAATTTTAAGCTTCATCGTCTTTGTAAAAGACTATTCACCAGTTAAAGCATTGGGAATAAGTTTATTCCATTCGGTGGCAAGTTTTAATAACTCTGGTTTTGACGTTCTAGGACACTTTCAAAACCTCTTAAATTATAAAGATAATGTATTACTCAACTTAACTACAGCTGGTTTAATTATCTTTGGTGGTATGGGTTTTATTGTTACAAAAGAGCTTGTAGAGAAAAGATCCCTTCGTAAATTAAGTCTTCATACTAAGGTTGTACTTATGATGACTGGTATTTTGTTAACAGTAGGAACCGTACTTTTATATTTAACAGAAGATATTACTTGGCTTGGTGCCTTTTTTATGAGCACATCAGCTAGAACTGCTGGATTTAGTACTTATAATTCAGGCAATTTTACAAATGCTGGTTTATTTGTCTTAATTATTTTAATGTTTATTGGAGCCTCTCCTGGTTCCACTGGTGGTGGTATCAAGACAACTACCTTTTTTACATTAATAAAAAGCCTATATAGTACAGCCAAAAACAAACACTGTACAGCGTTCAAACGTAGGGTTCCAAATGATGTTATTTCAAGATCATTTGTAATATTTTTATTAGCAATGGGTTTGGTATGTTTAAATACGTTACTAATGTGTTTTATCGAACCTGATAACAGCTTTATACAAAATTTATATGAAATTACAAGTGCGTTTGGTACGGTAGGTTTATCTACAGGTATTACACCATATTTAAAAGATTTATCAAAATTAATATTAATTTTAACAATGTTTGTCGGAAGGCTTGGACCTATGACGATAGCTACCCTTTGGTCACATAAAGATAAGCCTAGTGTAAGCTATTCTGAGGAAAGTTTAATTATAGGATAAAAAAATGTGATAAGGATAAGGATATAGGAACATGAAAATGACAGATATAACAGACAAGTTTCTGTTAGGGAGGAATATGAAAAGTAATCGTTCATCAATTGAGTTTGGTATTATTGGATTGGGTAGATTTGGATATGCTTTAGCTGAGACTTTAGCAAGTGCTGGTAAAGAGGTAATGGTAATTGACAATAATGAAGATACCATTAAACAAATACGTGGAATAGTTCAAGAAGCTTTTGTTGCTGGAGCTTTAACACAAGAAGTACTAGAAGAGACAGGAATTCAAAATTGTGAGACTGTTGTTGTCTGTATTGGTGAAAAAGTTGATACCAGTATATTAACCACACTTCATGTAATTAACATGGGTGTACCACGTGTAATAGCAAAGGCATTTAGTTCAGATCAAGGTAAAGTATTAGAAAAGTTAGGTGCAGAGGTTATCTATCCAGAGAGGGATATGGCAATTCGTCTTGCAAATCGTTTGGTATATTCCAAAGCACTAGATTTTATTGAATTGAATGGTGACATCACAGTATCAGAGATACAAGTTACTGAGAAACTTATTGGAAAAACAATCACCGATATCGATGTTCGTAAAAACTTTAATCTTAACATTATCGCATTAGAGCATGGTAATATCACTACGATAGAGGTGTCTCCAGATACTGATTTAAAAGAAGGAGATGCTATTGTAGTTATCGGAAGAAAAGATCAAATAGCTAAATTTGAAGCGCATATTGCTTATTAATAGAATTAGTGAGTTCTATTAATCCTATTGCTTTTGATATTGACTTATATATACGAGGTATATTGTTATAAAAAAAGACAATCAGTTTTTGACTGATTGTCTTTTTTTTGATTGCGCCCAGCATGGGCGCAATCTCATCTTAGGTAAGAAGGGGTCGCAAAGGAAATAAAGAAAGGTTAAGTCTAATAATAATCTTCGGAGTCATAAACTTCGTCGATTTCCTCTTTGTCATCATCATCATAATAGTCATCACGCATTGACTTACTTTTATAAACTTGTTTGGCATTGGTTCTGGTAAAACCTACGTTGTTAGAACTGTTGGAAGCTGTTCTTTTGGTTGGGGTTGCTTTACTATTTTTAGAACTTTCCATGAGAAAAATCTCCTTTCCTTTTTGTCCGTAGTATGTACATTTTTATAAAAACTATGTGAAAATTAAGAAAGGGGAGTATGTAGGATATAAATAGTATTGAGAGTTCGAGACTCGTCTACTTCAAAGCCATCAATATGGCCATTGTTAATAATAGCTGTACATTGGTTAAATTCAAATTGTTCTTCACATTCTTCTAATGTGATAATATCCATATTCATAAGATTACCCCTATCTTTACTTTTCACTGCATTATATTCATTACAGAGAAAAGATAGAATAGGGGTAAAATAACAATTCGATATATTTATTACTTCTGCAAATAAAGTAGGATTATGGTAATAGCCAAATAGCTACATTACTAATAATACTTCATTTTCTACAGATAGTGATTCCGCAGGAATGTAATTTGAAGAAAGTATTGTTCCATTTAAGTAACATTCGCGGTAACCACCTTCTGCACCATCAAAGTTTTGTATCGTAATATTTAACTTCTTATTGCGGAACATCTTAGTAATTTTAACTTCTTTCCAATTGGATGGTATGGAAGGGGAGAGTAATAGACCATCGAAGTTAGGACGTATACCTAAGATACCTTCGACGCAGCCAACCATCACAGTTGATGCAGTTCCTGTCAACCAGTGTACATGGGATCGGCCTTCAAATGGGCTATCAACCGATTCTGTAAATTGCCCATGAACATATGGTTCAAGAACACGGACATCTGCATTATCATTCTGAGAAGATGGAGAGCTCTCCTTAAAATACTGATAGGCGCAATCACCATGACCCATTAAGGATTCTGCAAGGATGATCCAACCTTGTGGCTGCGAGAAGATACCACCATTCTCTTTGGTTGATTTATTAAATAAGATAGCAAGAGCACCGTCAAATGCATGGTCAACGTAGGATGGAGCCATTAAGCGGCATCCATACGCTGTATTTAATTCGCGATGAACACTCTCTAATGCTTTTTCAGCTTGGTCCTTAGTAGCAAGACCACTAATCACTGACCATGACTGTGGATTTAGCCACATATTTGCTTCTGGATCTTTCTTAGAACCGATTACTTGACCATCTTCTTTAAAGCCACGGATAAAACGATCTTCTTCCCAACAATATTTCTGGATGGTTTCACCAAGTTCTGTTTGTACTTTATCTAAATAGGCAAGATAAACGTCATCATCTTTTTCCTTTGCAAACGCACGAATTACGGTCATAGCATAATATAACTGTAGTGCTACGAAGGAAGATTCTCCTTTTTTACCAAGTCGCAAACAATCGTTCCAATCAGCATGAAGTCCAGCAGGCATATTATGTGCCCCTAGGCGCTCCATAGAGAAATTTATAGCTCTCTTTAAGTGATCATAAACGGTTCCTTCGTCTTTATTAGCATATGGAATAACTTCATCAATAAATGTTTTATTTCCTGTTTCAGAAATGTACTTTAATACCGTAGGGAATAACCAGAGAGCGTCATCTGCACGGTAAGCTGGATGTCCAGTTGCTTGTGCATAAGAAGCATCGTCAGGAGTATCTTCATGACCAGCGTTATGATTGAACTTTACTAATGGTAAACCGCCACCATTATCTACCTGCGCTGATAGCATGAAGCGAATCTTTTCACCCGCCAATTCTGGATCAAGATGAATGATACCTTGTATGTCTTGTACGGTATCTCGATAACCGTAACCGTTTCTTAATCCTGCATACATGAAAGAAGCGGCTCTTGACCAGATAAATGTGATAAAGCATTGGTAAGCATTCCACGTATTAACCATATGATTAAAGTTATCATCTGGGGTTTGAACCTGGAATTGCTCTAATTTTCCATGCCAATATGTTTTTAACTCTACTAACTCATTCTCGATGATAGAAAAATCCTCATAACCTTTTAAAATTTCTGCAGAGTCTTTATCATTTTTCTTACCTAATATGTATACTAATTCCTTTGTTTCACCAGGTGCAAGAGTTAATATGGAGTGAAGGGCACCGCATGCGTTAGAATTATAATTTAAAGTATTATCGCAGCATCCATTGATAACGGCAACTGGATTTCCATAACTATGATAACGCCCAATAAAGGATGCCTTGTCACCATTATAGGAAACAATAGGTTGACCTACACTACCAAAGAAACGTTCACGGTAATTCGTACCTTCTGCATTCTTGCCAGTATTTTCGTTAATTGTTTGTAGGATCTTATTCTCTTTAAAATAAGTTTTGGTAATAAAGAGTGTATACTGGAGATTAACTTGATCATTTTCATAATAGTCCTCATTCGTAAATTCAATGAAGCCGAAGGTGGAAATTTTTCGTTCTTTATTGTCGGTATTGGTTACAGACAACTTCCAAACTTCATGTGTCTTGTTTAAAGGAACATAATATAAAGCTTCGGAATGAATATTAGAATAATCAGCACTAATTTTGGTATAAGCGGTACCATGACGGCATTCATTTTGATAAACCGATAAATCTTTACCAACTGGCTGCCATGATGCTGACCAATAATCCCCTGATACATCATCACGTAAATAAATATATCTTCCTGGTTTGTCTTCCTGATTGAATATATATCTTGATATTCTACCATTTGCACCACTCTTCACAAAGCTATAGCCACCTGCGTTATTCGATATAATAGCACCATACTCGGGGGAACCCAAATAATTTGCCCATGGAGCTGGGGTATTCGGTTTTGTAATTACATATTCTCTGTTTGCTTCGTCGAAGTAACCGTAATTCATAACAATCTCCTTTACTTTATTCATATTTGCAAGACATAAATTCTTCTAAACGTTTGGGATATTATAGCATAATTAAAGATTTCGAAACAATGTTTAATCATATCCTTATCAAAGGGCTTAGATAAGATACGACATGAGAGACTGTTTGGTTATGACTATTTAATAACAAACGATAAGAAACTTCGTCAAAAGGGTCTACTTGGAGTGATCAAAATTAAATGTGTACTTCAGTTTATTAAGAATTGTCGAATTAAGGCACATTCATTGGAGAGGAGCATATTCTAATAGTAAATACGGTACAAGGAGGGGGAATATGAAAGATATCGTAACATCAATTCAGATATTAATATCTAGTCTTGGTGGTTTCTTAGGATGGTTTTTAGGTGGGACTGATGGTTTTATGTATGCATTGTTATTGTTTATCGTTATTGACTATCTTACAGGTGTTATGGTTGCTATCTTGCAGCATAAGGTATCAAGTGAGGTTGGGTTTCGGGGCATTTTTAAAAAGGTAGTTATCTTATGTCTTGTTGGAATAGGCCACATTATTGATACGAATGTTGTTCGTAGTGGTAATGTAATGCGAACTGCAATTATTTTTTTCTATTTATCAAATGAGGGAATCAGCATTTTAGAGAATGTTGCAACGATTGGACTGCCTATACCAAAAAAATTATTGGATGTCCTTGTAGCGTTAAAATCAGAAAATAGTAATGGAAGCTTGGATATAAAAAAATTAGAGGAAACATTAGAAAGTGGTAATAGTGAAGAATGTAAGGAAAGTAAAAAAGAAAATATAGGGGAGAGTAAAGAAGATAGATTAGAAGAGAGTAAAGAAGATAAATTAGAGGAGGATAAAGAAGATAAATTAGACGAGAGTAAAGACGATAAATTAGAGGAGAGCCAAAAAGATACCTTAGAGAAAAGTAGAGATACTAACTTAGAGGAAGATAAAAATGATGATTCTGTGGAAAGTAAAGAGGATAGCACGTATAAAAATAAAAAGGATAACATGGAGGAAAGCCAAAAAAAGAACAGTGTAGTAATCCAAAAAAGAAAAATGTGAAGAAGACGAAAAAGATTACATTGAGTAAAAATAAATAGAAACGTTAACAAGGGAGCCCAGAAGATTTAGAATTTAAATCTATCTGGGCTATTTGATTATATAGTTATTTATTTTTTTCTACTTCAGCCATCTTCATAGCACGAACCTTTAAAGAAAGTCCAAAAAGATTGATAAATCCTTCTGCATCATGATGATTATATAGTTCCCCTGTTGTGAAAGATGCAATGCTTTCATTATATAGAGAATATGGGGAGGTTGTTCCTTGTTTAATAATATTACCTTTGTAAAGCTTTAATTTAACTTCACCTGTTACATATTCTTGAGTTACTTCAACAAAAGCTTGGAGAGCTTCACGAAGAGGAGTAAACCATTTACCTTCATAGACAACATCAGCGAATTTATTTCCGATCTCTTTTTTGCAAGAAAGTGTAGCTCGATCTAAGATTAATTCTTCGAGCTGAGTATGAGCTTCCATTAAAATTGTTCCACCAGGAGTTTCATACACACCACGAGACTTCATACCAACAACTCGGTTTTCTACGATATCAATAATACCGATACCATACTTGCCACCAAGTACGTTTAATTCTTCGATGATCTCAGAAGCTTTCATTGCCTTACCATTAAGAGCAACAGGAATACCTTTTTCAAATGTTAAACTTAAGCTTTCCGCTTCATTTGGAGCTTTTTCGGGAGATACACCAAGTACAAGTAAATGATCATAGTTTGGAGCATTTGCAGGATCTTCTAACTCTAGACCCTCATGGCTAATATGCCATAAGTTACGGTCACGACTATAGCTATGGCTTGCATCAAATGGCAAATCGATTCCGTGTGCTTTACAATATTCGATTTCATCTTCTCTAGACTGCATCTTCCAGGTATTGTTACATCTCCATGGAGCTATGATCTTTAAGTCTGGAGCAAGTGCCTTAATGCCTAATTCAAAACGAACTTGGTCATTTCCTTTTCCAGTTGCACCATGGCATATTGCAACAGCATTTTCTTTTATTGCAACTTCTACTAATTTTTTTGCTATTACTGGTCTGGCCATAGAAGTACCAAGAAGGTATTTATTTTCATAAACAGCGCCAGCTTTTACACATGGCATTACGTATTCATCTACGAATTCATCGGTTACATGCTCGATGTATAATTTCGTAGCACCGGATAACTTTGCTCTTTCTTCTAATCCATCTAATTCATTTCCCTGTCCGACATCGATACAGCAGCAAACCACATCATAATCATAATTCTCCTTTAACCATGGAATGATAGCTGTAGTATCAAGACCGCCGGAATATGCTAAAATAACTTTTTCTTTCATAATAATATCCTCCTTAACAAGTTGTTATGCACTTTAAAACAAATACAGATGCATAAATAGTATTTTATATTTATAAATATACATCATAATAAAAAAATATGCAATCCATAAATTAAGAAAAATTTAATTTATTCTTAGGGTATGTTTAAGACTTATTTAGTTGTTTCGTTTGTTAGACTGTGATAGAATAATTACTTAGAGGTTGCAAAATATTAGAAAAAAATGGCGAATTATTTGTGACCTAGAAAGGGACATTGATAATGAAACAAATTTTAAAGAAGTATAATCATGCCTGGGTATTGCTTTATTTCATAATTTATTTAGTATGGTTTTTCTATTTAAATCAAGCAAGTGTTGATTCTTTTCATTTAGTTAAATCTAGTCTAGATGACAAGATACCGTTTATTGAGTGGTTCATCATTCCTTATTACATATGGTTTCCTTATGTACCGGTTGTCATTGCTTATTTTTTCTTTACTTCCAAAGAAGATTTTTATCGTTGCACTGGATTTTTATTTATTGGAATGACAATCTGTCTGATTGCATACTCCATTTATCCTACAGGAATAAATTTCCAACATGATTTAGATTCTCTAGGAAGAAATAATTTTATGATTGAGATGACTCGTTTTATTTATAGTGTCGATCCCGGAACGAATGTTTGTCCGAGTATTCATTGTTTCAATTCCATAGGATTAACAACAGTAATAATAAAAAGCAAACGACTTGGGAAGTCTAAACTTATTGTTACTGGGTCCATAATATTAAGCACATTAATCTGTATGTCAACAGTTTTTGTTAAGCAACATTCCATTATTGATGTATTTTTTGCGATTGGACTTGCAATTATCATGTATTTTATAATCTATGTTCCAAATTATGAGCGCTTATTTAAAAAAAGTAGGTTAGAGGTTTTAGAGGGGAAATAATTTATAGTGTATTAAAATGAACTATTATACAGTGGAGTAACGTATCAGAATGACACCTTGCGAATATTTTGTTTTTGCTCAAATTTGCAGGATTGCGACAGAATGGAGAGGTTTTATGTATCAGATAGTTTTAGCTTCAGGTTCTCCAAGGAGAAAGGAAATCTTATCACAGGTAGGTATCAATTTCACGGTTTGTGTCAGTAATATGGAAGAAATAACATCAGAAACTTTACCTGAAAACATTGTGATGGAACTTTCAAAGATGAAAGCCCATGATATCGCTAAACAATATGAAACAAATACAATTATCATAGGTTCAGATACAATCGTAGCATACAAAAACCAAATTCTTGGAAAACCCAAGAATGAGGATCATGCGAAGGAAATGTTACAATTGTTGTCTGGGGTAACACACGAAGTATATACTGGTGTAACAGTGATTATAAAAAATGATTCAGGAGAAGTAGAAGAGCGCACGTTTTTCGAAATATCCAAGGTTACAGTTTCAGACCTTACCGAGGAAGAAATTATGGATTATATCAAGTCCAAGGAACCTATGGATAAGGCTGGAGCTTATGCTGTTCAAGGAAGATTTGCAGCGCATGTTACAAGAATTGAGGGGGATTATTATACTATTGTAGGACTCCCGATTGCTAGACTTTATCAAGAGGTTAAGAAGTTTGGGATTGATCTTGTAAAGCAGATGTAACCCTCCGCCTAAGAACTAGGATGATGATGTATAAAAAGGCAGTCTATACCGTATGAAGTAGGTATAGACTGCCTTTTTAATTCGCTAATGTTTTTCGTTGTATATCACTAAATACGATAAACCCTACCCTCATAAGCACGAAGAGATTTCATGACTTTCGCTGGATAATTGCAGAGTACTAAGCCCTTTCTTTCGTCGGCAGAAGCAGATAAACTTTCCAAACCTTCTAAACTTTCCGAAACAGGTACATTTCCCGGAAGTTTCTGCTCATCATTACTCAAATTACAGATAATCAGGTAAGTTTCACCCTCTAGGTAACGAGTATAGATCAAAATATCCTTCCGCTTCTTATGCGTGAATTCAATATCTCCATAAATCAATGCTGGTGTTTTTCTCCTGAGTGCAATCAAATCCCGATAAAAAGATAAAACAGACTCTGAATCCTGCATCTGAATCTCAGCATTACACACTAATTCATCGCCGTCACTGTCAATCCAAGGTACTGCATTTGAGAAACCACACCCAGGTTTCGCTGACCACTGCATAGGTGTACGGGCATGGTCACGACTTCCTGCAAGGATTTGAAGAAAAGCTTCTTCTTTTGGCATTTTTTCACAGAGTTCCTTATATTTATTAATACTTTCTACATCTCGAAAATTGCTAATCTCGTGGAAATCTTTATTAATCATTCCAAGTTCTTGCCCCTGATACAAAAAAGGAGTACCTTTTAACGTCATCTGAATCATGGCTAACATCTTTGCAAGCTCCTGGCGATGTGTATGGGTATGGTCAACTTTAGAAAGCATTCGAGGGTTGTCATGGTTATCATAAAAAAGCGACATCCATGAGGTATCCGCGAAATTTTCCATCCAGTCCATAATATAAGATTTATAATAATTTAAATCATACTCATATTGATCAAATCGAGCATGTCCGCTGGTTTCTAGATGATCAAAGGAAAACATCATATTAAGCTCACCACGGCTATCGTCTGTAAGAAGTTTTCCCATCTTCATTCCGATACCAGGAGTTTCTCCCACAGAAAAAGCCTGATAAGGTGTGAAAGCCTCTTTCTGTATTTCCTGCAAATGGTTATGAAGCTTTGGTCCATAAAAATAATGTTCAATTCCTGTAAATCCCATCAGATTTCCGATGAAGGAATCACCATCCGGTAGTCCAGTCTCCTTAGAAATATAGTTGATTACATCCAGGCGAAAGCCATCTACCCCTTTTTCTAACCACCAACGAATCATTTGATAGATATCTTGTCTAAGCTTTGGATTCTCCCAATTTAGATCCATTTGCTTTTTGGAAAATAGATGTAGTCCCCAGAGATCTTCCTCAGGATAGTGGTTCCAAGCACTACCGCTAAAAAAAGAAGTCCAGTTGTTCGGTTCTTTTCTTAGAAAATAATAATCTCGGTAAGTAGATTCTGAAGATTTCAACGCTTCTTTAAACCAGTGATGTTCATCGGAAGTATGATTTACCACCAAATCCATGACTAAACGCATATTGCGTGCATGAAGTTCCGTAAGCAGGAGATCAAAATCTTCCATGGTACCGAATTGTGAATCAATCTTTTGGTAATCTCTAATATCATATCCATTGTCATCTCCTGGAGAATCATAGATAGGAGAGAGCCAGAGGGCATCCACGCCAAGCTCCTTTAAGTAATCTAATTTCGAAATAATACCGGGAAGATCTCCGACACCATCACCATTTCCATCCATGAAACTGCGAGGATAAATCTGATAAAACACAGCTTCCTTCCACCAAGTAGGAGTAATTTTCTTATCCTTAGATGAGTATGGATCAAGCCTGTCGTTGGATTGATTTAACAGGGCAAGTAATGCATCAAAGAAGCCATTTCCTAGTTTTTTTCCTGCAATACGATTGAGGAAGGAAAGAGGTAAAGCACCGATGACAGGATTTTCAATCAACCCTTTGGAAAGACCTGCCTGCAATAAAATTTTATTGATGACATCATACCCCACAGGATGGCGGTATAAGTCACGTAATTTACTTTTAAGTGTATACATTTTAGGCTCCCAACTGCGCTCAAAGGCACGCGTTTCAATCATGTATGCGCAAAGGCACGCATTTCAATCAAACTTATCTCATTAATCTGATTCTACTGTATTCAATTCACCACGCTCGGCAAGATCTTGTAAGATTTGATTATGTAGTTTACGGTCAATCTTGTATTTACTACGGTAAAGAATATAACTACATAGTATGCATAGAAGCGGGAACAAAAGCATGGCTATTTTCATCATCAATAGCCCACCAGAAGTAACATCTTTAGCAGAAGATGCATTCTTAATTCCGGAAACAATAACAATCACAGTTACGATACCATTTGCAACAGCTCCTCCAATTTTATTAATAAAAGGCTGCAAAGAAAAGGATATCGAATCATTACGTTTTCCAAGCTTCCAATGGCCATAATCCACTGAATCAGCTAGAAACATTAACATCATAATCTGAACAAAAGCTTGCCCTACAAATATCAAGACACCGGAAATACCAATCAAAATCATATTGTGATTTGAAGAGAAGAAAAACAAAAGATAACCAATTAACACAAGTATGATAGAAAAGGTATACAAGGTTTTGCGCTCATAGCGTTTCCCAAGCATCGGAAAGATAGATAGTGCAGCAATCTGGGACACACCTAGGATTAGGGCAAAGATCGCGTACATATCTTCATTGCCATATGCATATTTGAAAAAATAAATTCCGAAACTGGTGGTTGTGACATAACCAATCATAAATAAAGCCATAGCAACAGCGGTAATAGTAAGTTGGTCATTTTTTATAATTACAAAAAGTAATTCTTTTAGGGAGGTATGCTGCTTTTGTTCTTTAATTTGATGGGACTCCCGGACTCCGAATAGTGTAATCATCTGGCCTGCCAACATAATTGCTACCACTAGTAAAGAGAAGTAAAAATATGCCTTTGGCAAACTGTCGAGGGAAGTACCCCATGCTTTAGTAATAGGTACAATGCCTGCAACCACAAAGAACAGACCGATATTTGCGCAAATACGTGCGATTGAGCCAATTTTCTCCCGCTCACTCTGTAACAGACTTAAGGATGGTAGCATCGACCAGTAAGAAATATCGTTAATGGTAAAGCTAATTCCCCAAGATAGATAGAGTATAGTATAAAGTATTACAAATGCTGATCCTTTTGTATGGAAATCCGTAAAAAGAAGGACAGTAAAAATACTAGACAATACTGCACCTAACGCAATCCAAGGCTTGAATTTACCAAATCTAGAATGGGTATTGTCCACAATAAGTCCCATAATAGGATCATTAAAAGCGTCAAAAACACGGCAAAGTAAAGTAATACCGGTAATCCACCAAAGGACTTTGGTAGAAACTTCGATGACATCAGTAAGATAAAACGTTAAATACATGCTGATCAGCGAATAGACCATATCTCTACCGATGGTTCCAATTCCAAAGGTAAAACGGTTGGATTTATGTAATTGATTCATTAGGAAACCTCACTTTCCATTTGTTTAATTAGGTAGAGATTAGAGCCGAAATCTCCCAGTAACCTAGTTTCAAAATTATAATAACTTCCCATAAACTGGTTGTTTAAAAGAATCCCACTTCCAAGCAGGCGGCCATCTCCAATATATTCTTCTGTACAGTCGAGGAGAGCATAGAAACGGTTGACCAGTCTTAATAAAAAACCGTCCGGATTTAGTGATACAGGAAGAACGTGTTTAATCAGTCCTCCAAATCGTTTGATAAACAGACGCTGACGTTTCGTAGTAACCTGATAGTTATATTTTTCATTTAAATCTGACACGATAAGAATATCATGTTCTGGATTGGCATTTGCCAAGGTTTGAAAATACCCTGCGATTGCTTTACTTTCATCCTTTTCGGTACATTGCCATTGGATGATGTTTGATTTTATAGGCTCTAAGCGGCGGAATTTCCCAAACTGTAGGGTAGGGCGGTGCAATTTATAAAATGCTATTTGCTCCCGAATTTCTGAACGCTCTATTTTTGAAAGGTATTTTAACTCAAGCTCATAGCCCAAGCATCCAAAGCAGGCGGTATGAAAGCGGGTAGCAAGGGGCGTCTGCCGCAAGGTCTGCTGGTGTGGTGCTTCGGACACGTGAGCGCCAAAAGTAGAGGGAGGGTAGAGAAAAGATAATCCGCCTTGAATGGAAAGCCTTTCTACTGGATCAGTACAGTCGGAAACCCAGATTTGCGGACCAAAGCAAAGCATCCCAAGGTCAAAACGGTTGCCACCGCTGGAGCAGGTTTCCAACAAGATGTGGGGGCGCGGGGCAAAGATTCGTTTCAGTATCTCATATAATCCTAAGATGTATCGGTGAAAGAATTCCCCCTGTTCTGAAAGCAACCTAGAATAAGCGTCGCTGATGTGTCGGTTCATATCCCATTTAACATAAGATACTTCCGCATCATCTAATACCGTCCCCACGGATTCTACGATATAATCCCTAACTTTCGGATTGCACAAATCAAGAACCAACTGATTCCTGCCATAGGTAGGATTCCTACGTGGCGTATGTACCGCCCAATCCGGATGTTTTCGGTATAGGTCTGAGTCCTCATTTACCATCTCTGGCTCAAACCATAAGCCAAATTCCATACCCATTTTACGGATTTTACGGGAAAATGCGGATATTCCATGAGGGAATTTCTTTTTATTTACTTCATAATCACCAAGTCCAGCATTGTCATTGTTACGCTTGCCAAACCAGCCGTCATCCAATACAAAAAGCTCCATGCCAAGAGAACGGGCGTGCTTTGCGGTATGTAATAGTTTTCGTTGGTTAAATTTAAAAAAATAAGCTTCCCAACTGTTGTAGAGAATCGGGCGCTCTCTGTTTTGCCAATATTCTGGTACGATATGCTGGTTAATAAAATCATGAAAATGTCGACTCATACCATGGAATCCCTGATCAGAGAAAGTCATCACTGCTTGAGGGGTAGAAAAAGATTCTCCAGGATTTAATACCCATTCAAAACAGTGGGGGTTAATACCAAGTGTAACACGTACCAAACCATGGGGAGATAGTTCCGCACCTCCAAAATGATTACCGCTGTAAATCAGATTAAAACCATAAACATTACCATGAGTTTCATCGGCACGTTCATTGGCGAGGAGAAATCCTGGGTTATGACGATTGGAGCTTGTTCCGGTAACAGAACCATTTACATACATTCCTGGCATTAACAGACGATCATGCCGATGTGCCTCTTTAATCCAATCTCCGTCAAAGGTAATTAGTTGATAGCTTTGATTTGGGAGGTCTACCATCATACTCATAAGACGGCGGATAACGATGGGACTTTCTTTATGTTGCTCATTTTCACAGGAATTCTTTACTTCCAAGTGGCTTTGAGAATCTTGGAGTGTCGATATTTGCTCATCGTTTTGCTGTAAGGAATGAGATTTATTTTGAAAATTCGGTCCCTGATTTCTTAAGGTACAACGGCGTGTAATTACATCGGTCTGTGAAAATACAGTGTAATAAAGACTTAAAGTTGCATGTCCAACGTTATCTACCAGAACAATTTCAAGTGTCTGCGCATCTTCAGATTTTGCAAAAGGTAATTCTTCCATCGGAGTGCAGCCATCCATGATACGATAAGAATCGTAAATAAAATCATTGGTAAAACTCCCGTCTGGCATTTTGATTTCAGCTGGGCTGAAACGGTAGTCGCCCCGCCCGATACCGGACCATTCTAAGCTAAGATGGTCAAGACAATACAGCGGATCGTTTGGCTCATATAGTACGGATGAACCGATAGTAGCTGTTCGTTTCAGTGCAAGAGCATCCACCGGCTGATGTGCCAGTTTACGTCCATAATAAATATGTTCAGGGTGTCCATATGGAGTAATACGAAACACATAAGAGGTAGTATCCGTATCTAGCCAAAAGACATCATTTTCAAAGGAAATCATGAATGGTATTCCTCCTCATGGACGTATTTTTCATAGAGTTGTTCCGTTACGCCTCCCTGTTCTATGATTTCATTGTAAAAGCGACCGCTCTGCTTTATGGTTCGTTTCTGTGTTTCGTAATCAATATGTACAATTCCAAAGCGTGCACTTTCCCCCTCTAGCCATTCAAAATTGTCACAGAAGCACCAATGATAGTAGCGAGTTATAGGAAGATTACTTGCACACAAGGCTTTCAAATGCTCATAAATATAGCGGGAACGAAAGGTATCCTGATTGTCACAGGTACCATTTTCGGTAATATAGATTGGGCGTTTCAGAATAGAATACAATTCTTGTGCACAAGAAACGATTCCATGAGGATATATTTCCCATCCAAGATCATTCTTCGGACCATCATTTGCTACTCCGTCACCCAGCTTACTGATCGTGGAACGGGTGTAGTAATTTAACCCAAGAAAATCAGCATATTGTCCGCGAGGGACATGATTAATATTTCTTAGTGGAGGTAAAAATTGTCCGGTCAAACAAGCCTTTGCAAGGGCACCCTGAAACATCCATTTGGAAAGTACTGTATAGGAGATGTGAAGAGGATTCCTTGGATTTTCTGGTGCAAATACGCGTGCATGGTGGGCAAACGAAACCTTAGTGTCGGTATATCCCATCTTACTGCGGATTCTATGAATCATACGGTAGGATTTGATATGGCAGGTTGCCATGACGGACATTACCTTAGAAGTCAATTGGACGGAATTATCTCCCGGAGGAAATCCTCCGCCGTAATACCCCAAAGTTGCATAGACATTTGGTTCGTTGATGGTAATATATTCTGAAACCAAATCACCAAACGAATGGACAGCATAGGAGACATAGCGTAGAAAAGCAGGAATGTTTTGTTCTTTCGTAAATCCTTCCTTTTTTTCAAACCACATTGGATTTGTAAAATGGTGCAGGGTTAACAACGGCTCAATTCCTTGGCTTTTCATAAAGGTCAGCAACTTACGATAATGCTTTATCACTTCTTTATTCCAATTGCCCTCGCTAGGTTCTATTCGGGCCCATTCGATGCCGAGGCGATATCTCTTGACTCCCATGCTATGCATTAATTCAATGTCTTCCTGCCAGTGTTCCCAGTGCTGATTCGCCCGCTGTGGACTTGAAGCATCCTTAATATGCCCAAGGTGGTACCAATTGTTCCAGTTATGATTAACATCTCCGCCTTCAATCTGGGCAGGTGCACTAGCTACTCCAAGCTGCATATTAGGTAATAATTGAAATGCCATAACGAATTCCTCCTTGTAAAAGTTATGAGATAATTATACCATAAACTGGGTAGAAGGTCTGCTATTATTTGACTTGAGAATGTGAATTTTTAACATTTGTATTAGGGGAGTAATACGTTATTTTGATTGTCTTACGATGTGATGTTTGTGTTAAATCGAGATTTACAGAAGTAAGAAGGAGGATTCATTATGTACTGTGAGCTAAGATATAAAGAAAAAAGAAATGGCGGATAGGGAATAAAAAAAAGACCACTATAAAGTGATCTTTTCATTGATGCTATTTAAGCAGGTAATACATTAACAGCTTGTAAGCCACGTTGACCGGTAGTAACTTCAAATGTTACTGACTGGCCATCTTCCAATGTCTTAAAACCATCCATAGCAAGACCTGAATAGTGAACAAATACATCATTACCTTGTTCGTCAGAAATAAAACCAAATCCTTTTTGTGAGTTAAACCATTTTACTGTACCTTTTTTCATGAAAGATACCTCCTAATTTTTACTATATTTTTAATAAAATAAAAAATCACATACTTTTGTAAATCATCAATGCAATAATGACTTACGAAAATATGTGAAATCAAAACTTTATTAAAAATACTTTCTTTACTATAGCATAGTATTAATCGATAGTCAAGCAAATTATTAAAATAAAGATTTAAGTTAATTATTAAAATAAAGATTTAAGTTAAAATATTAAAATAAAGATTTAAGTTAATTATTTTAAAGAAGTAAGAGTACATTGAAAACAGATTATTGATAGTTGGTGAGATGAGTGCTATTATATTTTTGGAATTATTTAAAGCAATTAGAGATTAGAATTTATAGGAGTGATTGGTCATAGTAGAATTAGAATTTTTGAATAAGAACAATAAAAAATATTTGTTGCAAATTTCAAGGGATGATATTTCAAAAGAGTTTGTTGAAGATATAGCCGACACAATAGCTATGTCAGAATATGGTACCGAAAATGAACTGAAAGGACATTGCTTTGCAATCAAGCACAATAATAACTATGTTGGAGTAGTTTTAATCGGTGAAATGATCCAATCGAATTGAGAGGAAAGGCATACTTTCGAATATTGGGGTTCGTCATTGATAATCGATATCGGAATAAAGGGATTGGTTCGGAAGCATTAAAAATGGCAATCCAATATATTTATCACAAATATGGTAAAGTTGCTTTTCTATTGGAATGTCATAAGGAAAATTTAACCGCATTAAGATTTTATGAGAAGTTAGGTTTTAAGAATACATATATTATCAACAAACAAGGCAAGGATTATTTTATGATGAAAGATGTAGAAGCATAACTTCAAATTTATCAATTTAGATTAATTACACAATATAAATTAAAATAATTGAATATATATCCACAAACCAAGATTTGCCTTACAAACCTCAAACTCTTTGGAGAGTTTTATCCACAAAACTCATGATGAAATCATTTATGGAAATAATGATGCAGAACTATTGAATACATGTTCCTTGGCTACCAACTATTTAGTTGGTATTTTTTTTATGCAGAAAAATAGAACGGAGGTAGGCGTATTACAGAGGAAGAAGTACTACAAAAGCTAAAAGCTATTCCATTGTAAAATGCCACACTTTACCTGTTTTATTTCTTTCACTAGTGTGCTACTATCTACATGTAACATATTTGTAACATATTTGTAACAATATATTTGTAATATTCGACCTAACCGGAAGGAGGTTTCTGATGAAATTAACACGATTTGTAGTAGCATCAATGGCAACAATAGCAACGGTCACAACCTTAAGTACACCAACGGCAGTAAAGGCTGCATCATTTAATGATTTATGTACACAATTAAACGGTAATGTGATAACGGTGAGCGGCAGTAATCAGGATGAGATAATGAGTAAGTTGAAGGATTATGGAATTAATCTTAATAATCTTAATTTAGAAAATTGCCCTGGTTCCTCAAATATTGTAGTTCCAGAAACAGAAGTGAAAAAACCAGAGACAGAAGTACCTAAGGTGGAAGTACCTAAGGTGGAAGCACCTGGTCAATCAGGAAAAAATGACGGTGGTTCTGAATCAAAAACAGATTTATCTTATGCAGAACAAGTTGTGAAATTAGTAAATGAAGAAAGAGCCAAAAATGGTCTTTCACCACTTACAATTGATAAGTCTGTGGAATCAGCAGCTCTAGTGAGATCAAAGGAAATTGAGAAATCATTTTCCCACACCAGACCAAACGGAAGTACTTTTAGTACTGCATTAAAAGAGCAGGGTGTAAACTATATGGCAGCAGGTGAAAATATTGCATGGGGCCAGAAATCACCTGAAGAAGTTATGCAGGCATGGATGAACAGTGAAGGCCACAGAGCAAATATTTTAAATGCAAAATTCACAAAAATCGGTGTTGGATATTATCAAAATTCCAATGGAACAAAATATTGGACACAGTTATTTACTAATTAAGATAAAATATAAAATAAAATATAATATAAAATAAATTTGACTATAAACTTGAAAAACAGCAGAAAATCCATAATCGGATTTCTGCTGTTTTTTCAGATTATAGCTCATTGACAACCACATATCGATTAGTAGATAATGAACTCATAAGGAGGGTGTATATAGGTAATATGATTATTTATGAAAGCAATCACATAAAATACTTAATATTGAAAGTTAGAAGATAATACTGTATTCTGTAAATAGGTAAAGCGGAATTTTAAGTAAAATTTTGAAGCACAATTTTATGAAGGGGTTAGTATATAAATGAATAAATTATTATTGAGATTTGTGAAACTATTACCTGAGCATTTAATAACTAAATTTGTTAAGTTTTATGTTAATTCGCAGATGAAAAAGCATGTAAGTTTAGATGTAAAAGGTCTTGAAAACTTAGATAGTGATTTAAAAAGACCTTATTTGTTTGTGTGCAATCATTTAAGCAATTCAGATGGTTTAGTATTGAACAAAGTACTAGAAAAAGAGAATATTATTTTTGTCGCTGGAAAAAAATTAGAATCTAATTCTCTAACCGCTTTAGGATTTAAAATCGTTAGATCAATATCAATATTGCCAAATTCACCTGATAAAGATGCGATTAAAAAGGTCATTAGCGCAGTAAAAGAAGGTAACAGCATTTTAATATTTCCCGAAGGTACTCGGAGCAGAACAGCAAAGATGATTGAAGGGAAAAAAGGAATTTTGCTCTTTGCAAAGCTCACCAATGCTCCTATAGTACCAATAGGTATTTGGGGTACGGAAAAATTTATGCCTATAGAGGAAGATATGGGTAAAGAGGCATTTAATGATGCTAATATAAATATTAACATAGGTGAAGTTTTCAATCTGCCTAAAAAAAGTGAGGATGAAACCAAAGGAAACTGGGAAGCAAATTGTTTAAATCATATTATGGTGAGTATTTCTGAACTTTTACCAAGAGAATATAGAGGATTTTATGCTGACAAAAACAAATAGTAATGGATTTTATCTTATAATGTAAATAGTATAAGCACAGATTATCTGAATAATAAATGGTAAAGTATGTTGTATTATTTGATAACGATAATAAAATAGGAGGATCTAATAATAATGAAATCAAAAATGCATTTAAGTAAAAAAATCATTTTTTGTGCATTTATTTGTATTGCTGTTTTGCTTGGCATATTTCTCGCTATGAATTTGTACATATTACTGAGCACTCCTAAACAATATATGATAACATCAGAGAATTTTATTGATTATCAGCCACATTATGAATGTTCAGGCTATTCCTCTGCTTATGTATTAAGAAGTCTTGGCGAAAATGCCAATGGCTTAGAATTGTATAATAATATTTCTAATAAGAATAATGATGGAACGGTTTCATCGGAGGCTTTAGTTGAATTTCTTAAAGAAAAGGGATACTCCGTAAAACTTTGTAGCGGTACGTTGATGCAGTTAAAACACGAAATTAGCAAAGGTACCCCTGTTACTTTTAATAAGTTCTAAAACTTACGAAAAGTAACACCCAAAAAGATATAGAATAAAAGTTATTGTACAAAGGTTGTCATGCCAACCGTATCACATTGCTCTCCTTGAATATTAGCATTCATCTTCTGAGTAAAAATTCTATAATATCTTGCTCGGCGAGCAACTGCTCCAGTTCCGTTTTCTGACTGTCCTGACTCATTGTTGATTATAACAATGGTTAATCCAAAATTACCGTTATATTGAGCATTTGGACTACCTGGTTTCGGTTGCCAGATTCCACTGATTACTTCGTGGCAAGAAGGTTTTGGAGGTTGTGGTGTCATCCAGAACCATATACCGGTCATAAAGCCCATTACACCATTACTTGTAAGTAACTCAGGGTTTTTTAGAAGTATTGAGCTATCTCCTAAAATAACATCAGAGCAAAGACCATAGTTATAATTATAAGATAATTGAATTGGTCCTCTGCCATGATAACTCTTTCCGGCTACTGGGAGGTAATTAGTTCCGGTGCTTTGCACATAACCGATAGCAGTTGAACCAATAAAACCTACCTCTTCATTAAAGTAGAGTCCGGTCAAAGAATCATTTGACACTTCACCACCGATCGTACCGCCACCGGTTTCATGAGAGATATTCGCTAAAAATCCTGCCAACTCTCTTTTTTGAGTATTGTTATTACCTACAGCCAGAAAGGAGCCATAGTCACATATTTTAGTTTGAAGAGGCTTTGATTGAAGCCATTCAGCATCAAAATTAGGATCGGAATAAGTAAGCTTTTGTTCTTTTGTAGTCTTATCCAAACGAATAATACGGTAACACCATTCGGATCCTTCATACCATTGAACCTTAACAATGGTATTTGCCAAAGTTTTTAAGGCTTCCTTTAGATTATTGTAAGAATAATAATCTGGAATATTAGAGGTGTTAGGATAGTACTGTGCAGTTGCAGAACAAGTTTTCCATAATGGAGAGCCGAAGCGGTATGGGAAAAGCTCATTATAAGCTGTCTCTTGTATAAGTTGGTTTAGTCTGTTAAGTGCCTTTTCAGGTGAATACTCTGGGTTGATACCCCCATATAAGGAAAGAATTTCAGAATCCGTCAATATTTTGTTTATTGAAACTGAACTTTCTTGTTTTTGATAATTCTTTTCGTCCTCAGGAACGGTCCATTCTGCATCACCTACTAAAGCCCAAGGGTCACCGGCATTTGGCTTTTGTCCAGCATTAGCATACCATTTATTTTGATAAATTTTACCTATGTAATATACTTTTGTACCACTTTGTGAATAATTCATGTAATCTTTCCAAAAAGGATATGGCGGCTCAGTTTTTTCACTGAGTGCTATAGAATTATACAAAGGTGTTTTATCTGCCGCATAAATAGAGATTGAAGGAAAAATGATAAACAGTAACAGAGAAAAACAAAGAATTCGTTGCAATTTTAATTTCATAAAATCCTCCTATACGTTAGAATAAAGTTAATAGTTACAATATCTATATATACCTACATATATCAAAAATATATTAACATAAATGTTTGGGACTAACAATATAAAAATGTAAATAATGCCCATTAAAATTAAAAGTACACTATTCATGATTAATTTTGCTAAATAATGTACAAAAGAGATTAAATATTGATATTTTGTAAAATATGAAATGTTCTTTTGGCTAAGTTAATGAAGTAAGAGGTATCAATGAAAAACAAAAAAATATTGTTAATATTTTAAATAGGGATCAAAAATCTGAATTCAAGGGGGTGAAATAAATATGAAAAAATATGAATACAAATGTGTTTTTATAGCGGGGTTAGGAGAACGAACAAAAAGAAGGATGGGAATTGGTGGAAATATACTGGTGCTGGCATTATTTTAAGAGAGAATTAATAACATAATAACTTACATATTTTTAAATTGAAAAACTTTATATTACTAATACAAATAAATGAGGTAAAATAAGATGAAAAAAATTGAAAATATGCTTTTGGGTATTGGAGTTCTTTTAGTAACAATTATCATGCATCTAAGTGTTGAAGCATTATTATTGACAGATTTCCTAGGAATAATTGGTGTTATTATTTTAATAGCTAGTTATAATTCAAAAGATAATGATAAAAACTAGTAGATTATTTAAGCTCCAAAATCAAACGACTTATCCTCATAAAAGATAAGTCGTTTGATTTTAGTTATAACCATTAGTTACTTCTCATATTAACTTTACATGGAATTTCAGTTAGTGTACGAAATACTAAAGAATCAGAAATAATTATTCTTAGTATTGGATGTATTTTTGAATCCATGTCTTTTTCTGATGCATAAACAATGAGTGGAGAATGTTCCTCACCTGTTATTAGCAGACCTTTGTTTTCTATGGATCCTTGTAACCATGATTTCACCATTGATGTTACATCAATTTCTGAATAGCCAAGATTTATGTTGTCTTCAAAGTCTTCTTTATAAGTACAATCAAATCTTAGTGGTGAAAAGCAACCAACAAATGGGCTGTAAAAATCGATGAGTGGATATACGCTATATTGATTGCTTAATGTTTTTTGATTCTTACAACACATTGGTAGTTTATAAAGAATAAGCTTAGAACTTTGCACTAGATTCATGTTTAAAAATAATGGAAGATCAAAGTAGAGATATATGGATTCTTTACAGCAATCATTTTGACCTAATAATAATCGTTCTTCGTTATCGTTTTTACAACAATTTATTGAAAAATTATCTGATTCTCTGCATCTTAAATCTATTACATGCATAGTTATCCCTCCTCCTATAATATACGCAATCTTGCGAATAAAGTCACATGCACAAAATAAAATATTTTAAATATAATAAAATAGGGTTTTAAATAGAATTTGAAATAATTTTGAGAAAGGGTGAGTTTTTATGGCTATTAATGTAAGTGTAACTAATGCAGAACCGTTTGACAAAAGTGTGAATGACGCGTTTTATGACATTACTTTTAAAAATACGAATTCATTTGATTATGCAGGAAGCTCAAATATTTATTATGTTGCTTTGCTTACCGACTCCACACCTGGAACAGCTTTGACTCAAGAAGTAACATTTTTAATTTTTGAGGCTACACAAGGAACTATAGCAGCTGACACAGAACAGAATTTTACATTTGAAAACACTGAAAAGCTAATTGCACCAGTGACTGCAAGTAATGGTAGAATCTTGTACGTCGCTCAATAATTTATAATAAAAGATACAGCCAGTTAAATCTGGCTGTATCTTTTATTAAATTGCAAACATTTCACTGAGATATGCGAATTGTGAGTATACTTTGATCAAAAAGGTAACATTGATATTTTAAATTCATATGATAAAGAAAAAGGTTTTTTTCTATGGAATTAACGGAGAGATATGAAATTGTAATTTCATATGTAGGGAGAATAAGACCAGGTGTAGAATTAATAGAAGATGTTTGGAGTACAGCGATATTAGAGGAGTATAAGAAATCTGCTATATATGTGAATGCAATAATTGATGAAAGGTCATTGGTATGTGTAGATTGTTCCAAAAGAGAAAAGGTTTTTGTAGTTAATGCAATAAGGAACCCAATACAAACACCAGATAAAGATGCATATTATAAAGCTTTAGGAAATATCGTATTCCAAGTAAGGAGAGATTTGAATGCTCCATATACCCTTATCTCAATTGGGGCAGTTCAAGTCTCATATTTTCCTTATAACCCGTAAAACAGGTAGGTCTATGACCTAAGAATAATTAGGACAAGAGTTAAGTAATTCGATTCTAAATTAATATTTATTAGAATTCATTTAAAAACAATTCACTTCTTTATTTTCAGCTATATTATCTACAAATTGTTTAAAATCAAAAAGGTAGACTAGTAACTTATCTTCATCGATTAGAGAAAAAATCTTAAAAACATAAAAAGGGACTGACCTGATTAGAATAAAAAAACAGACTACTTGTCTGTTTTTTATTCTGACTTTATTTATATTTATCATATATAGATTGTAGTAATGATGTTGGAATATAATTAGTAATAAATTATGTAAGGATTCATACTTTATCTTTTTAATATTTCCATATATTATAATGCTTTTTATATTATCATTATATTTTATCCGAAGAATCCAACTCACTCCTGCTGATTTCATTATATAATCACTAGTTTCACGTGTGTATTTCCCGGAGAGATACTCTAATAACTTTTCTTTCATATCATTGTCCTTAATCTCTACTTCCTTTCCATCATGCCATAAATATAGTTCATAAGGCTTGTCATTAGAAATACCAATAAGTCTCCACAAATCTGTTCTTAAAGGATATTTTATCAAATTGTAAGTTAATAAAATAGTAATGATACAAAGTATTATAATAGCAAACTATTTCTTTTTCATAAAACCACCTTTGATTAAAAATTAAGATCTTCCATGGTTATATAAACATTGATAAAATATTAATACGTAATATTTCTTAAAATATTTTTTTAAAATATAACAGATTTTATCAGATATAAATATTTTATATTACATTAATAGTAAATGTCAATATATAACAGTTTGTATTAAAAGCGAATTAATAATTTTCTTACTAAGCATTGGTTTGTTTTTCTTTAATAACAGTAGATTTATTAAAGGTAATGTAAATTAATACATAATATCTAAGCCGACAATTTAACATAAGTAAATATAAATTCAATAAAAATATAAGCAAAAAACGAAAATACCCTATATAGTACGGGTGTTTTCGTTTTTGGTTATGGGTGCTATAATAAATAATTATAAATGAACATATAAATTAAGCTTGCATAATATACAATACAGATGTATAATTATGAACACTTTAGAATATTTTACCTTATGAGAATGGAGGCTATATGATTAAGGTTGGCATTATTGGATCTACAGGGTACGCAGGGCAAGAGTTGGTACGGATTTTATTACAGCACAAAGAGGTTTCAATTGTGTGGTATGGGTCAAAAAGTTACATAGATAAAAAATACTCGGAAGTATTTCAAAATATGTTTCAAATAGTGGAGGAAAGTTGTTTTGATGATAATATGGAAGAACTAGCTAGACACGTGGATGTCATCTTTACAGCAACACCGCAAGGGTTCTGTGCCTCAGTAATGACAGAGGATATCTTATCCAAAGTAAAAGTAATTGATTTAAGTGCAGACTACCGGATAAAAGATGTAAAGACTTATGAGGAATGGTATGGAATAAAGCATAACAGTCCGGATTTTCTAAAAGAAGCGGTATATGGATTATGTGAGTTTAACAGAGAGGATATAAAAAAAGCACGTTTAATTGCTAATCCTGGATGTTATCCTACTTGTTCTATCTTATCGATATATCCACTGATAAAAGAAGGAATAATTGAAACTGATAGTATTATCATAGATGCAAAGTCAGGTGTTTCAGGAGCTGGTAGAGGTGCAAAGGTTGATAATCTTTACTGTGAGGTAAATGAAAATATGAAAGCTTATGGTGTAAGTACACACCGCCATACCCCTGAGATTGAAGAACAATTCTCCTTGATAACGTTGGAGAACGTAACGATTAATTTTACTCCACATTTAGTTCCAATGAACCGTGGGATATTAATAACTGCTTACGGAAAATTAAAGAAGCGAGTCAGCTATGAGGAAGTTAAGGAAATTTATGATAGATATTATGAGAAGGAATATTTTGTACGTGTTTTAGAAAAAGGGATGCCCCCTGAAACTCGCTGGGTAGAAGGAAGTAATTTTGTAGATGTAAATTTTGTTATAGATAATCGAACAAACCGAATTATTATGATGGGAGCTATGGATAATTTGGTAAAAGGTGCGGCAGGGCAGGCAGTTCAAAATATGAACCTAATGTTTGGGTTACCAGAACAAGAAGGACTTAAATTAGTACCAATGTTTCCTTAATTTATGGAGTATAAACGGGAGAAAGTACCTACACTCACTTTTACTTGTAACGAATAAGAAAACATGGATTAATATCTAACTTTAGATGCGGATAAAACAACGGAGAGAAAGGAGAGTATAAGGGGAGTTCCTTATACAAAAACATTTATGAAGATAATCAAAGGTGGAGTAACAGCAGCGAAAGGTTTTAAGGCTTCAGGCATCTATGCAGGAATAAAGAAAAAAAGAAAAGATATGGCGTTGGTTTATAGTATAGTTCCTGCAGTGGGCGCGGGTGTATTTACAACAAATATAGTAAAAGCTGCACCAGTAAAATGGGATATGAACTTATTAAAGCAAAATAAGGCTATTCAGGCAGTTGTTTTAAATAGTGGAGTTGCGAACGCATGCACTGGCGAACTTGGTGATATAAACAATGAGAAGATGGCAAAAGCCGTTGCGCATGTACTTTCCATACCTGTTAGTTCTGTTTTAACAGCATCTACTGGAGTTATCGGAAAACAATTACCTATAGAGGTAATTGAAGCGGGTTCTAAGAAATTGGTGAATGAATTATCAGACACGAAGGAATCCGGATTATTAGCCGCTGAGGCAATTATGACAACGGACACGATATCTAAAGAATGTGCGGTAACTTTCTTTCTAGGTGAAAAAAAAGTTACAGTAGGTGGTATGAGTAAGGGTTCTGGTATGATTCATCCGAATATGGCAACGATGCTTGGCGTTGTGACAACCGATGTCTCGATTAGTAAAGAAATGTTACAGGCAGTTGTAAGTTCCGGTGTAATTGATACCTTTAATATGATTTCAGTGGATCGAGATACCTCAACAAATGATTCACTCATGGTAATGGCAAATGGTCTTGCTGAAAATGAAATAATTACGGAGAAAAATGAGGCATATTATCTGTTTTATGCAGCATTTCATTATGTAACAGAAACCTTGGCGAAAATGATGGCAGGGGATGGGGAAGGTGCAACGAAATTATTAGAGGTTTCTGTACTTAATGCAGCGACAAAGGAACAAGCTATTACACTTAGTAAATCAATCATAACCTCCAATCTTGTCAAAACAGCTGTATTCGGAAATGACGCAAATTGGGGTAGAATTTTATGTGCTATGGGATACGCTGGAGTTGAATTTGATCCAGATAAGGTGGATTTATTTATAGAAAGTAGTTTGGGAAAATTGCAATTAGTTGAAAACGGTATGGCGACTGATTACTCCGAAGAGTTGGCAACTAAGATACTGTCTCATAAGGAAGTAACTGCTATTGCTGATATGAAACTTGGTACGGCTTTTGCAAAGGCATGGGGATGCGACTTGACTTACGACTATGTTAAAATCAATGCGGATTATCGTTCCTAAGAAAATAAGATCAATTAAGCCAAAACAATAAAATCAATTAAGGCAGTAAAAATAAAAGATTAATTATGACGGTAAAATTATAACATAAGGGGACTTCATATGGATCAAATATTAGTAAAAGCACAAACATTAATAGAGGCGTTACCATATATTCAAAAATTTAATAATAAGAAGGTTGTAGTAAAGTACGGGGGAAGTGCTATGCTTGACCCGGAACTTGAGCTTAATGTAATTAAGGATGTAGTTTTATTAAAATTAGTTGGTATGCAGCCAATCATTGTACATGGTGGCGGTAAGGAGATTAGTAAATGGGTTTCCTTACTAGGTCATGAGTCAAAGTTTGTCGATGGACTTCGGGTAACGGATGAAGTGACAATGGAAGTCGCTGAAATGGTACTTGGTAAAGTTAATAAGCACTTGGTGCAGATGGTACAACAACTTGGAGTAAAAGCAGTTGGTATTAGCGGTAAGGATGGTGCGACACTTTGTTGTGAAAAGAAGTTAGTAAATGGAGAAGATATCGGTTTTGTTGGTAATATTTCAGAAGTTAATACCGATTTAATCGATACTTTAATTAAAAATGATTTTATTCCAATTATTGCACCAATTGGACTTGATAAGAATTATATGGCTTATAACATTAATGCGGACGATGCTGCTTGTGCGGTGTCCACTGCTATAGGTGCTGAAAAATTGGCATTTTTAACAGATATCGAAGGTGTCTATCAAAATCCTGAAGATAAGTCAACGCTGATTTCCGTTTTAACTTTAGAAAAAGCGGATGAGTTAATCCAAGAAGGATTTATTGGCGGTGGTATGTTACCAAAACTAAAAAATTGTATTGATGCAGTTAGAAGCGGGGTATCAAGGGTTCATATTTTAGATGGAAGAAGAGAACATTGTTTGTTACTTGAATTTTTTACGAATAAAGGGATTGGAACAGCAATAATAAATGATGATTCAATCTTATTTGAACATGAAAGTGGGATGAAGGAGGGGTGAGGATGGAGAACATAATAAACCAACAAGAACAGGTACTGATGCATACGTATAATCGTTATCCCGTTGTATTAGATCATGGGGAAGGTGTTTATCTCTATGATATTAATGGCAAAAAATATCTCGATTTTGTATCAGGTATTGCGGTATTTGCTCTTGGTTATGCGAATGGTGAGTATAATAATGTACTGAAAGAACAATTAGATAAACTTATCCATACGTCAAATTATTTTTATAGTGAACCAGCACTCGCTGCAGCAAAGAAATTAGTTAAGGCAACTGGAATGGACCGTGTTTTCTTTACCAATAGCGGAACAGAAGCAATCGAAGGTGCAATAAAGTTAGCAAGAAAGTATTATTATAAGAAATACGGGAAAGCAGATAGTGAAATAATTGCTATGGAACATTCTTTTCACGGAAGAAGTATGGGAGCTTTATCCGTAACTGGTACAAAAAAATACAGAGATGCCTTTGAACCACTGATTGGTGGTGCTGTTTTTGTTCCTTATAATAATATAAATGAGTTAAAGGGTAGAATTTCTGATAAAACCTGCGCTATATTAATAGAAACGGTACAAGGAGAGGGTGGTATTTATCCAGCGGACCCTGAGTATTTAAAAGAAGTGCGCCAGATTTGTGATGATAAAGATATTGTACTTATCCTAGATGAAATACAATGCGGGATGGGACGTTGTGGAACTATGTTTGCTTACGAACAATATGGAATAACCCCTGATATTGTTACTACTGCCAAAGCGTTAGGGTGCGGGGTACCTGTTGGTGCATTTGCAGCGAAAGAATCCGTAGCTAATGCTCTAGAACCTGGGGATCATGGAACTACTTATGGTGGGAACCCTTTGGCTACAGCAGCTGTTTCTAAAGTTTTTGATTTATTTGAACAGGAACAGATTTTATCAAATGTAAAGGTTGTAGGGGAGTATTTACAGGGAAAATTACTAGAGCTTAAAAAAGACAATAACTCAATTGTTACCATAAGAGGCAAGGGGATGATGCTTGGCTTAGAATTTAATATTCCAGTGAAAGATATCATTGCTCGTGCGCTAGAAAAGAACCTTATTTTAATATCAGCCGGAACTAAGGTAATACGTTTCTTACCACCGTTAATTATAGAGAAGAAGCATGTAGATGAAATGATTTCTATTTTTAAAGAATGCATAGGAATGAACGGAACAAATAAATAGAAGTTGAACCAATAGTTCTATCATTTTGAGATAAGGTACGATTTTATAGCTACTCCTTAATTTTTAGAGTCAGCAGGCTGTAAGAGTGGAAGAAATTAAATATACCACTCTTACAGCCTGTTGTCATGATAGCGCCTTTATCCTTTCAAAGGTTCTTATCGTCAAGAGCTCATCTTTATTCGTCCCAAAAGTCCACAATCTCTTTAAGAATTTCATCTTTTGTTGTCAGTGTCGCTTCATTAATTGTCGTACCTGTTTCTTTTCTATTTTCGCATAGTAATTAGCAAAATAGGGAAAACTACAGACGTTAAAGAGAACTTTGCGCGAGAAAGTATAAGGATAATTAGGAGGTTTTAAAAATGATTGGTTGGATCGTAGCATTAATTTCGGGTGCGTTAATGAGTATACAGGGAGTCTTTAATACAGGTGTTACAAAGCAGACAAGTGTGTGGGTAGCATCTTCCTTTGTTCAATTTTCAGCTTTAATCGTATGTTTAGCAGCCTATTTTATTACGGGTAGGGAAGGTAACTTTGGACAACTGATACGGATACAAGACAAGTACATGTTACTCGGTGGAGCAATTGGAGCATTCATAACATTTACTGTGATTCAAAGCATCGGTTCTCTTGGTCCAGCGAAGGCTACCATACTTATTGTAACTGCACAATTAGTAGCTTCTTATGTTATTGAGCTTTTCGGAATCTTTGGAACGGAAAAAGTTCCTTTTGAATGGAGAAAGTTAATTGGACTTGCACTCATGATTGGCGGTATCATAACCTTTAAATGGGAAAAATAGTACAATACGAGAAAAGTACGCTTCGCGAACTTTTTCTAGTCATAAATAATCAAAAAATATTTGCTTTTTTCCACTTGTATTCACCTATCTAATTAGGTACAATGGTATTGTGTAGTGTATTGAGACTATTGCTCCTAAAGGTTATCAATGAAAGGATAATCCTATGGAGAAAAAACGTAAAATTGCAGGTTTTTGTTTGATATTAGCTCTTATAATCGCCGGGGGTATTTATTCAAGTACTGTCTTTGGTGGGAAAGCAGATCCCGAGGTAGTGTTGTTAAATGGTGATGGTAAGAAATTGGAGGATCCGAAGTATCCAAAGGATACTTCGGGAGAATTATCTGAAATTACTTTAAGAAATGATAAGGAAGTAAGCAAAGAAAATATCTCAGAACAAGACCTGCTATTAGAGGCTGTAATTCATGTCTGCGGAGAAGTAAATAATCCTGGTGTGTATACTCTTTCAGAAAAAGCAAGAGTTGTAGATGCTATTGAGGCTGCAGGAGGATTTACGAAGGAAGCAGCGGAAGATGCTTTTAATCAAGCCGCTTTGATTACAGATGGACAAAGGATTTATGTTCCAAACAAAAAGGAAGTGGAAACGCTATCCGATGTAGAAATTGCAGAAGTCGTATTTTCTAACCCGACTGGGAAAGAAAAGAACGATGAAAGTTCTAATAAAACAAAAGTCAATATAAATAAGGCAACGAAAGAAGAACTTATGACTATTCCCGGGATTGGAGAAGCAAAAGCGTTAAGTATTATCTCTTATCGAACAGAGCATGGTTTGTTTTCAACCATTGAAGAACTTCAAAATATTTCCGGAATTAAATCAGCAGTTTTTAATCGAATGAAAGACTTCATTACAGTAGGAAAATAAACAAGTTTGCACTAGCAAGAACAAAATTTTTCCTTGTAAAAGTGGTACGGAAAAGAACAGATACAGAGATGAAAGAGGTGGATTCGTTGAGTAAAAAGGTGCTTGTAGTAGATGATGAAAAATTAATTGTTAAGGGAATTCGCTTTTCCCTCGAACAAGATGGCATGGAAGTTGATTGTGCTTATGATGGTGAGGAAGCACTCGTTTTTGCGAAACAAAAAGAATATGATGTTATTCTTCTTGATGTTATGCTTCCAAGAATGAATGGGTTTGAAGTATGCCAGCAGATACGTGAATTTTCTAATATGCCAGTCATCATGTTAACGGCTAAAGGTGATGATATGGATAAGATTCTAGGACTAGAATATGGTGCAGATGATTATATTACTAAGCCATTTAATATTTTAGAAGTAAAAGCTAGAATCAAAGCAATTATGAGAAGAAATACAAGAAAGGCTTCAGAAGCAGAAGCATCTAAGACGATTGTCTTTGGTGATCTAAAGATTGATAGTGAGAGTCGCCGTGTATTTATTTCAGAAAAAGAAATTAATCTTACTGCGAAAGAATTTGATGTACTAGAATTACTAGTTCTTAATCCGAATAAAGTATACAGCAGAGAAAATTTATTAAACATCGTATGGGGTTATGACTATCCAGGCGATGTCAGAACAGTGGATGTGCATATCCGCCGCTTAAGAGAGAAGATTGAAGAAAATCCTAGCGAGCCTAAGTATGTACATACTAAATGGGGTGTTGGTTATTATTTCAAAAATTAAACGTAAATTTAAAAGTATGCGTCTGCATATGCTGATTGCACTGATGGTAGTCGGATTAGTTCCGGCTGCCATTTTAACGGCTGCCTTGAGTCGCTCTTATAAGGATCAAAGTATTAACGAAAAGCTAAATGATGTTCAAATACATGGATTAGATATTGCAAACAAAATATTATTTAGCGGATTCTTAACGAACGCAACGTCGAATGAAATCACAACGCAATTGTCCTTATTAGCAGACCAATATGATGGAAGAGTTCTTGTTGTAGATAATACTTTAAAAGTAATTTCAGATACTTTCGGAAAAGAAGCTACAGGGAAGGTGTTGTTATCCTCTGATGTTATTAAATGCCTAAGGGGGGCAACTAGTACAAAAAAAAGTTCAGGCACAAAAAGAGCTGAGGTTATGATTCCAATTATATCATCAGATAAGCCATTACCACTAGGCGTAATTATTATGAATGTTTCTTTGGAAAGAGAATATGCAATATTAAGTAATATGGGCCAAGAGGCTATGATTTATTGTTGGATTATTTTAATCGTGTTATTTATAGCAGCTTTTCTCTATTCTAAACATATGGTAAAGCCATTAAAAGCTATAATAGCCTCCATCCAACATGTTTCAGACGGTTATATGGATGATGAAGTTAATATACTTGGGTTTACGGAAATTGAAAAGATTTCCGATTCCTTCAACGAAATGTTAGGAAGAATGAAAACATTAGAAGAATCCAGGCAGGAATTTGTGAGTAACGTATCACATGAGTTAAAAACACCGATTACTTCCATTAAAGTCCTTGCGGAGTCTTTGTTAACTCAACCAGATGCACCGGTTGAACTATATCGTGAATTTATGACAGACATTAATGAGGAAATCGAGCGTGAGAATAATATCATCACTGACTTACTATCCTTAGTTAAGCTTGATAAAAAAACAGGCGAAATGCATATTGCAACGGTTAGCGTTAATGAGCTACTTGAAATTATATTAAAGCGATTAAAACCGATTGCTATGAAGCGAAACATTGAGCTAGTATATGAAAGTTTTCGAAATGTATTAGCAGAAGTGGATGAAGTTAAGCTATCGCTTGCAATATCGAATTTAATTGAAAATGCAATCAAATACAATGTTGATGACGGATGGGTCCGCGTTTCCTTAAATGCAGACCATAAATATTTCTATATCAAAGTAGCAGATTCCGGGATTGGAATTCCAGAAAGTGCACAAGGCAATATCTTTGATCGATTCTACCGAGTTGATAAAGCGAGAGCAAGGCAGACTGGTGGAACAGGTCTTGGTCTTTCTATTACAAAGAATGTTGTATTAATGCACAATGGTGCTATAAAAGTTTATAGTCAGGAAAATGAAGGGTCTACCTTTACCTTACGAATTCCGCTCAATTATATTCCATAAGAAGAATAATGCTATGTATATGCTAGATTATTGCATTAGGAAGGAAAGTATATGAAAAAATATTGCTTTTGGTTTGTCCTTTGCCTATCCTTACTCCTTATTGGATGTCATAAGAAAGTGAATGAACCAGTTGCTGGAACAAAATTATATTATATAAATAAGGATGAAACAGCAATTGTGTCAGAATCTTATGATTTGAAAAGTACAGATAGAAAGGGGCAGATTGAGGAGTTTTTAAAAGCGTTAAGTATTGAACCCCAAAATTCGGATTATAAACTTGCAAAACCAAAAGATATTACATTACTTGGTTATAACTTTGGTGGAGCAGGGCAGTTACAATTAGGGTTTGATATTAATTATAAAAATGTTACTGGTATTTCTGAAGTATTGATGAGGGCAGCAATCGTAAAGACATTTACTCAAATTGAAGGGATTACTTATGTCGAATTCTTAGTGAATGGACTTCCTTTGGTGTTAGATGATGGAAGCTGGGTTGATATGATGAGTGCAGACCATTTCATTGATAATGTAGGAGATTTTACCTCATATTCACAAGTAGATCAAGTATCTCTCTTTTATGCAAATGAAACAGGGGATGGATTATTAGAATCGGTTCGTAGAATTGAATATGACGGAAGCATACCAATCGAGCAGATTATCGTAGAACAATTGATTGCAGGTCCGATTGATGTCGAACTTCAAGCAGGAATGCAGGCAACAATTCCACAAAATACTGTGCTTAATAAAATAAGCAAGAAAGATGGAATATGTACTGTAGATTTAAGTTCTGAATTTTTGAATAAACTGCCAAAAGTCACAGAAGCTACTACGATTTACTCTATAGTTAATACACTTATTAGTGAAGAAAATATAGATAGGGTACAATTTCTGATTAACGGTGAAGTAACCAATCTATATCGAAAGATTGCGATTGATCAACCACTAGAACGTAATCTTGATATTATTAAGAGTGAGAAATAAGAAATTAGATGCATAGAAAATAATGAGTTTTAAAAAAATAATGAGCCATAAAAAATAATGAGTCCTAAAAAATAATGATTCCTAAAAATAATGAGTCATAAAAATAATGGTCATAAAAATAATCGGTCATAAAAAAATAATGATTCATAGAAAACGATTATACAAAGGAAGAATGGAGTGGTATAAGCTCTATTCTTCCTTTTATGCTTTTTACAGCTATTATTACATTAAAATGCCATCTATAAAATCTGTGATTCATATCACAATTACCATCTTTAAAATCTATAATCATCTTTTCACAATTCCTGCAACAATAAGCGATAGCAGCGGAACCTTTTTAGAATGATAATTCGGACAAAATAATAGAACCTTTATGAAATTCAGCGCTGCCGATTATGTGTTTCTTTTTCATCCAGGAAATCTCATGTGGACTCTGTATAACACCTTGTTCCATCTTATCATCACAGTATGGACATTTCACATGCATTACCAGCTTTCTAATTTAAATTATACATATTTATTTTTTTACTACAGGATATACAATCTTATATACAGTTTCATCGTATTTTTTTAGTTTATCATTAGCTATAATTGATTTTAATTGGAGGAACAGATCTTATGATAAAACGTCCATTGGTTTGGATTCTATTAGGGTTTATCTTCGGAAATTTACTATATCGCTATACACAAGACACCTATCAGCAGATTGGCGTTATGTCTATGTTAATAACGATTTTAATTCTATTGTTTTTATATGTTAAGAATAATAATGATAAGAAACAAAATTCGATAGTAATCTACAAATGTAGAATAATTAATTATTACATAGGATTCTTTCTTATTTTATTACTTTCTACTTTACTTGGTTTTCATATCATGAAGAGTGAATTAAGAAAGGAAGTTATAGAACAGGAGTTAACAGAATCTACGGAAGTAATGGTACAAGGAAAGATATACGACATAAGTAGAACCAACAAAGGAATGGCATTTACCATTGGAGAAGGGGTGGTTTCTACTAAGGACGATAAGAATTCTAAAAAGTATTACATGAAGGAAAAGATTCAGGTATATATCACTGTAGAAAAAAATCCCGACATAATAAATGGAGTCACCACCTATAAAATAGGTAATTCTATATTACTTAACGGAACATTAAGTCCATTATCACACGCAAGGAATCCGGGGCAATTTGATGAATATTCTTATTATAAGACAAAGAATATTAGTTTTAAACTATATACAAAGGATGTTATCTTGAAATCTGATAAAATTTTTCCTCTTTCCCACATTTTCTACAAGTGTAGACAATGGCTTACAGATCAAATGACAACTATTTTACCAGAAAAAGAAGCGGGTGTATTGAGCGCGATTTTATTTGGTGATAAATCGATGCTTCCAGAGGATGTTTCAGATTTATATCAACAAGGTGGAATTGCCCATATGATGTCAGTAAGTGGGCTGCATGTTTCTTTATTAGGATATGCTATCTATAAACTTCTATCTAAATGTCGACTTTCTATTCAAGTTTCCATCTTTTTATCTGTTGTATTTTTACTTTTCTATGGTGCATTAACTGGATATTCTGTCTCTACTAAAAGAGCAGTTATCATGTTTACCTTATCACTAGGAGCTATCATATTTGGAAAAACTTATGATATATTATCATCATTGTCTCTTAGTGCACTTATTATCCTAATACAACAACCTAGAGAATTAGTATCCGCAGGCTTTTTACTTTCCTATGGTGCGGTACTTGGGATTGTTCTAATATACCCTAAACTGTGTAACTTTAGTGACTCCATTTCTAATAAGATAATGAAAAAGATCATAGAAGCATCTTTCTTAAGTATATCAACGCAAATTATGACATTACCACTTCTAGCATACTTCTTTTATGAAATCCCTCTTTATTCTGTTCTAGTAAATCTGTTATTGGTTCCTTTTTCATCTTTTCTTCTTGTATCATCAAGTATTGCATGTATTCTTTCTTTTCTCTCTATTAAAATTGCAAGGTGGATTATTGGTGCATCTTATTATATTTTAAATGGTTATGAGTATATCTGTGGAATTAATCTAAAACTTCCTTATCATTATATTTTGGTAGGAAAAATTCCTATCTACCAGATACTATTTTATTATGCCGTTGTGTTTGCTGTTTTTGCCAGTATACCTATCATAAAAGATAGAAAAAACGAGGTAAACAATGTAAGTGCTTATAAAGAGCAAGAAGTAATGAATCAATATGGGAAAGTAGATATGAGGGAAAAAAGAGAGTTCAAAAATAGAGAACTAAAAAGTATAGTTTTTAAAAGTAAGAAAACTAGAAGGGAAGAGTATAAAAGGAGTGAGTGTAGTAATCAGAAAAGTAAGAAAAACAAAATAATTTACCCGCAATTTTTTCTTCTCATACTTCTAATACCCTTACTAATGCTTTGGAAAGGTAAGGAACTTAAGGTCACATGTCTTGATGTGTCGCAAGGAGATGGTATCGTGATAGAAAGGAATGGAATAACTTGCTTGATTGACTGTGGTAGTAGTGATATTAAGGAGGTCGGTAAGTATAGATTAATACCATTCCTTAAGAGTAAGGCGATAGGAGCAATCGATTATGCCTTTATATCTCATTCAGACTATGATCATATTAGTGGAATCTATGAGATTTTAGATTCCATGCCAAAATTAAAAGAAGGGAACTTTCAACGTAATTATACGGGAAAGATTGTAATAAGAAACCTTATCCTACCTAAACTACCTATTTATGATGAAAGTTATCAAAATCTAATTTCACTTGCTAATGAGAAAGGAGTGAAAATTCATTTATTTTCTACCGGTGATGAACTAATATGGAATGGAGTAACTTTACGTTGTCTTCACCCTAGTAACAAATATATTGCAACTTCTAACAATGCTCATTCCTTAGTACTATGCCTAATCTATGGAGATTTTCAAGGAATATTTACAGGTGATGTGTATCAAGACGGAGAAAACGCAGCACTTTCAGAAATTAAGAAAATGAGAGAATTAGGGTTAATAAAACCTGAAGAACGAATCGAATTCCTAAAGGTAGCCCACCATGGCTCGAATACTTCTAGTGCAGAAGGATTTCTTGATGGTATTAATCCAATTTATTCTGTTATCAGTGCAGGAAAAAACAATCGTTATCATCATCCGCATCCTTTGGTTTGTACTCGCTTTCAGGAGAGGAATCTCCCCTATGATTTGACTATGAATGTGGGTGCGATTGAAATTATTACGGATGGTTTCCTTATGAAGAAAAGTAGCTTTATAAAAGAAAAGTACGATGATTGAAAGAGGTAGTTTTTTAATCAAATATTTTGTTGATTTAAATAGTTATAGGATTGTTCTTTGACATAAAATGTATTATGATATGTAATATTATAATAATTACGACGAAGCAAAGGAATTTTGGAAAGATAATGATAAAGTTATGTTCCTAGTTCTAGTCTCGATAAAAGATCATGAGAATGAGTTAATGATCCTTTGTGAAAATAATGATAGGGTCGACAATACTAAATAAAACTAACAAATAATAACAATCAAAAAGCAACAATTAATGATATAGTAATGATAGCACTGAACTACATATCGTCAAAATTGATTGTAAAATATTATGAATATAACCGCTCATTTTTTGAAACAAAGGAGAGTGAGGGGAAGGTGCCTCTGGTTACACAATACCATTAGAATACCAGTTGAAAATTCCAACTAAAGGTGTATACTACAGTGTAGATTTGGAAATGGTTAAACTAATGAGTATATCACACCATGTGCCTTACGAAAGGAGAGAGGATATGTTTTATGAAATATCCAATACCGTTAAACCAGTAGACTATAGGGAAATTAATAGCGAATCAATCTATGTTGGTATCATTACGTTAAAAGAATTAGATGAGATATATGAGTTTTTTGACTTTTCAGAATCTACATTAACTACATGTCGTAGTGAGAATAAAAACATACAAAATACAATTGCAGTATATGATGATTACAGCTTTGGTATCATTAATGTCATAGACAGTAAAGATATACACAAAAGCCCAGATAAAGTAGCTTTCTATATTATGAGTAATCTGTTTTTGATAGTTGATATATTTGACGAAGACAAAAGTACGATATCAGCACTTGATATGGTGTTAGCAAGGACAAAACAAAATAAAGCTACGTTGGAAAAGATAATCTATAACTTTTTGTCTCGTCTTATCTTTGAAGAGAATATAGAAATAGAGAATCTGGAATTAAAGATTAGTAAACTGGAAAAACGAGTATTTTCCAATGAAATAAAAAACTTTAATGATGAGTTGCTACTAATACAAAAAAAGCTATCAACCATGAGAAATTATTATGAACAACTTGCTAATATAGGTGAAGACCTAATGGAGAATGAGAATGATATCTTTCAGGATGAGAATTTGAGATATTTTAAAATGTTTACTAACCGAGTTGATAGATTATCGAACAATATTCAAATGCTTAGAGAGTATGTATCACAGGTTCGAGAAGCATATCAAGCTCAGATGGATTATAATATTAACAATATTATGAAGGTCTTTACGGTAGTAACGACTATTTTCTTACCACTTACATTAATTGTTGGATGGTATGGAATGAATTTTAAATTTATGCCTGAAGTCACTTGGAGATATGGATATTTGGGAGTTGTTTTCTTAAGTATAGCCGTTGTTATCTTTTGTATTATATGGTTTAAAAAGAAAAAGTTAATGTAGAAATATCTGGAATAGTTTGGGGCTTTGGATGCTTTTCATTGACAATCATCGCTAGAAATAGTATACTTTAAATAATGGAATAATATCTGAAAGTGTGTCTTTTTATCACATTTTGTAAGAGTGTTAGTTCCACTTGTGTATGGGGGTTGTATCATTGCCAAAAAAATATGTAAAATATCTTTTGAACACTGGATTTTTATTCGCTGTTTTTCTTTTGACTTATTATCTAGTATTCAAAGATCATGAACTAAACGCTGTATTAGATTCCATCCATCGGGCTAAGAATGGATATATAGTATTGGGAATGATCTTAAGCTTATTGTTTGTAAGTTCAGAATCCGTTATTATTCAATACCTGATGCATACGGTAAAAGAAAAGGTATCGTTTTTACACTGTTTAAAGTACTCTTTTGTAGGATTCTTTTTTAGTGCCATTACACCTTCCGCTTCTGGCGGGCAGCCGATGCAAGTAATTTCCATGAGCCGTGATGGTATTAATATGGCAGTATCTACTGTAGTGCTTATGATTGTGACTGCTGCATATAAAACAGTATTAATTATTTTATGTCTGATTGCAGCAATTTTTGAATGGAGTTTTATTTCGATTCATGCTTCGAATATTTGGTTTTTAATATTGTTTGGGATTATTGCAAATGTAGGTTTTGTCTTGTTCTTAGTAATTGCAATATTCAAACAATCTTTTGTAACTAAAATAGTAGGTAGAACCATTTTATGGCTTGGGAACCATAAACTTATTAAAAATAAAGAGAAATGGTTAAGAAAAGCATTAAAAACGTTGAAAAAGTACGATAAGAGTGCAGATTATATTAAAGGAAACAAAAAGGTTTTGTTTCATGTTTTTATTATTACAATATTACAAAGAATTTGTCTTTTTTCGGTTACTTATATAATTTATTTAGCATTTGGTCTTCGCGGTGCGAGTGCATTTCAGATTATTGCATTACAGACTATAATAGCTCTTGCGGTTGATTCATTACCACTTCCTGGTGGGATGGGAGCTAGTGAGAGTAGCTTTTTAGTAATATTTTTGACTATCTTCGGAGAAGAATTCGTTTTGCCTGGAATGTTATTAAGCCGAGGTATTACTTACTACGCTTTACTTATAATTAGCGCAGTTGTTACTGCATTTGGTTCCATAAAGCAAAAACGGAAGAAAAATTTAGAGAATGGTGGACAGCTATATGATAGGATTTTATAATTATTCGGTAATACTAACTTACCTGGGATTAGCATCAGCGATATTTGGTATGTCTCAGGCGATTACTGGAAATATTAATGTGGCTTTACTTTGCCTAATAATATCTGGTACCTGTGATATGTTTGATGGTAAAGTTGCAAGAGCGATGAAAAATCGTACAGAAGATGAAAAAGTATTTGGTATTCAAATTGATTCGCTTTGCGATTTAGTATGTTTTGGTGTATTACCAGGTATTATCGCCTATATGACCTGTCCATATAATGCTCTTGGCGTAGTTAGTGCTACCTTATTTGTTCTCGGTGCTGTTATTCGCTTAGGATATTTTAATGTTATGGAACAAGCGAGACAGAAAGAAACCACAGAATGTCGTAAGTATTATCAGGGGCTACCAGTTACAACGATATCAATGATATTACCTAGTGTATACATAATACGCCATTTCATCGGAATAGATATAGTTCCAAGTACGGTATATTCTATTGTATTGTTAATTGTAGCATTTTTATTTGTATATGATTTTAAAGTGAAAAAGCCTGGTAATATTGGCTGTTTGGTAATGACCGTTTATGGAATTTTTATCTTAGCCGGTGTTATCTTATTAAAATAGGTTACATGAATCAATGATTGAGAGATATCTTGATAATATAACAACAATCAAAAACATGCTTCGCGAAATTTTAATTGTTATGAATAATTTAAAGAAAAATCCTTCGTCTAAAGTATAGTTAGTCGAAGGATTTTACTATAATTGCTAAGGTATGGAGGGAAAAGATGAACTATCGTGACCGACAAGGTAACTCTTTTGAGAATACCACAAACCAAGATAAAACATTAGAAATGATGTATTCCAAAGCACCATTTCGATTTGCTCTTAAAGCGTTATCCGCGCCAACAGTGTCAAAAGTAGCAGGGAGATTTATGGATTCTTTTTGGTCAACATTTTTAATTGATTCTTTTGTGAAGAAGAATCATATCAAAATGAGTGATTATGAAATGAGAAAATATCATTCCTATAACGAATTTTTCACTAGAAAAATTAAATCGAAGAGCCGCCCAATTAATATGGAACCATCTTCGCTGATCGCACCTTGCGACGGTAAAGTTAGTGCTTATCCGATTACATTGGACGCAAAGTTTAAGATAAAAAATAGTTTGTATACTGTAGAATCTATATTAAAGAATAAAAAGTTAGCGAAGGAATATGTCGGTGGTACATGCGTAATACTACGTTTAACCGTTGATAATTACCATCGTTATTGTTATGTAGATGATGCAGCTAAGGAGAGAAATCATTTCATCCCAGGTAAATTGAATACAGTTAACCCAATAATATTAGATCATGTAAATATCTATAAAGAGAATAGTAGAGCATATTGTGTTTTAAATACCAGAAACTTTGGAGAAGTAGTCCAAATGGAAGTGGGCGCTCTGATGGTTGGTAAGATACATAATTACCACTCTGTTGCAATGGTTAAACGTGGGCAGGAAAAAGGAAAATTTGAATTTGGCGGTTCTACAGTTGTATTATTGCTGAAACGTGATGCTGTTAGTATAGATGAGGATATCTTGAGAAACACAGTAGACGGATATGAAACGATTGTAAAGATGGGCGAGAAGATTGGTAGTTCGATATTCTAGAATATAAACTTGAGATTAAATGTAAGTGTAGGCATGGTGAAGAGATGAATACTTTAAAACAACATATTAAAACGAAATCCTATGAGCATTTCTACTTACTATATGGAAATGAAGCTTATTTAAAACGTTTCTATAAAAATAAGCTAAAAGCAGGAATCCTTGGTGATAGTGATGAAATGAATTTTACGTATGTCGAAGGAAAAGATATTAATTGCAATGAGATGATTCATATTGCACAAACTATGCCATTTTTTAGTGATAGAAGGTTATTACTGATTGAGAATAGCGGATGGTTTAAAAATCAATCAGAATTTGCTGACTATATAAGAGATATGCCTGAAACAACATATGTCGTTTTTGTGGAAAATGAAGTAGATAAACGAAATCGACTTTATAAGGCAGTAAAGGATTTAGGTTATATCAGTGAACTTAATGGATTGGATGAAAAAAGTTTAAAAATGTGGGTAGTATCTTTATTACAACGAGAAAATAAAAAGATCACTGATGCTACTTTAACTTATTTTTTAAACAAGGTTGGTACAAATCTTGATAACATTCAAAGTGAGATTGATAAACTTGTTTCTTACTGCTATGAAAGAGAAGTTATCACGGAAGAAGATATCAAAGCAGTTTGTTCGGAGCAAATTACAGGTAAGATGTTTCAGATGTTAGATGCCATTGCATCAAAGAATCAAAAACTAGCGTTAGAGATGTATTATGATTTACTCACCCTTCGTGAAAAACCAATGACGATTTTGTATCTATTAAATCGTCATATTAATCTTATTATGCAGTGCAAAGCTTTACTTTCGAAACGTACCAGTAATGCTGAGATTGCATCAAAGATAGGAGTACCACCATTTGCGGTTGCAAAATATGCTGCTCAAGCAAGAAATTTTACAGAAGAAAATCTAAAGAAGTCATTGATTTTGGGAACAGAAATAGAAGAGCAAGTAAAGACGGGACGTTTAATTGATCAGATTGGTGTTGAGTTGTTAATTATTAAGACGATAATAAGCTAATATTAATGACACTATGTCAAAAGTCTTGGAGATGAATGTTTTCGATCATGCTTTATTACTGAATGTAGAGCTATAATATAAAAGTTCATTAAGTACCTCGAGCAAAAGAGTCTTTTGTTTCGGGGTATTTTTGTTACATATGAAGTCTCAAATAAAAACTCTAATAAATTTTTAATATATTTTTTAACTTACTATATTGCAATACAGAATAGTAAGTGGTAATATATAGAACATAAAGAAAGATAGTGAATATTAAATTAAAGTTTTCTCTATGTTATACGATTACTTTGTTCATAATGAGTAAATCAATTTAGAAATCATAGACTCATATTGGTGCGTAATAATGTTAGAATATTTACGATAAATTTCAAGGGAAGGAGTGAAGATTATATTATGAATACACAATTAAAAAAAGGAGCCTTAGAACTGTGTGTCTTAGCTCAATTGATTATCAAGGATCAATATGGATATGAACTGACAGAAGCCATTTCTACAAAAATGTCGATCGCATCCGGAACCTTGTATTTAATATTAAAACGATTAAAAGATGAAGATTATGTTGAAACTTATTTAGTTGAATCAGCAGAAGGACCAGCAAGAAAATACTATCACATTACAGAAAAGGGAATGGAATATTATCATAAACTAAAGTCAGAATGGGATGAATTTGTAATTGCAGTTAGTGAATTAATGAATGAATTTTAAGTTGCACCTTATACTAATTGGTTAAATAAAAGAAGGATTATTTCTTCAATTATAATATAGAAAATTCTGGAGGAAGTTAATGGAGTATAAAAAACAGTATTTTAAATCTTTATTGATTCAAGGAAAATTAAGAGAAGCAGTAAAATACTTATTAAGTTTTGAAGAAAATAAAGCCTTAGTAGAAAGATATTATGAAACGTTTGATCAAAAGAAGGATCTTACCCGATCTGATAACCAAGTGATTCAAAAAATAGATGCTATTTACCAAGAATACTATCGGATTGTATTTTGGGAAGAGAAATCTGAGGAGCTTGCACTACGTTATTTATGTGAAAATTTTTCTGTTTTGCTTGGTGAATCTGTACCATCTTTTAAAACAAGAGATGATATGATACAAACGCTTGATCAAATTGAGTGTAAACTTAAAAAACTGGTAGAAAGAGAAGGCTTTCAATATTTAGGTGATACAACCGCTGCTTGGTATGGCCCTTATATATGGAAAGAAACGGTTCCTACAAAGTACTCGATAGAACTACCAGATCAGACTTATGATTTGGTTGTGAACATGATGGAAGGTTTTATCTCAAGAAGTTGGCTTGATTACTTATCCTTCGGTGACGTTGGTACAGGTGGTTGGGCAAAAGAAGAAGGACAGTTATTTTGTGTGAAACAATGTTATATGAATAAGATAGATACACCTTCCTTTCAGATTTCTTATCTAAAACATGAAGCACAGCATGCTGTTGATAAGATGAACTACGATTCATTAGATTCCGTCGTATTGGAGTATAGAGCAAAATTAGTGGAGCTTATCTATTACCCAAATATCAGTAAGTTTCATGAATTTTTGCTAGAGGCAGATAAATCAAATACTAAGAACTCGCATAGTTACGCTTCTTTCCTTATCATTAGTAAGCTTTCAAAAAGAATTCTACATAAGGAATTTGTAGAATCTGAGGCAGCGTGGCTTCCATATGAAAATGAAATACGTAAGGTGGCACGAGATTTATATAAGGAACACCCGGATAAGGCGTATGAGCTGGAATAAACTGATTAATCGCCAGTTAGTAATAAGTGCTGGTGCGATAAGTATAATTCGATTTAAGATTTTATTGGAGATTGATATATTTTTAAACAAAATTAGAAAAGGAGATTGTAGTATGACAAAGAACGAATATATGGAAAAATTGAAAGAAACCTTAGTTGGGTTTGAAGCAGATATTACAAAAGAAATCTTAGAAGATTATGAAGAACATTTTGAAATGGGGCTTAAGAAAGGAAAATCAGCAGAACAAATCTGCGAGGAACTTGGTGATATTAATGAAATAGCGAAGGAATTGAAAGGTCTTGAGAAAGAACACACTTCTTCTAAGAACAATAAGGAAGAAAATACAACAACTAATTCGGAATGGAAACAAGAGAAGACAGAAGAAGTGAATCTAAAAGATATCATAGTAGATGCATTATTTGCTGATGTAATCGTGATCCCCTCAGGAAGCAATCAAATCACCTTAAATTATGTTAATTATGGGGATCAAAATCAACAGATGATGTATGAATTTAGGTCTTGGCAAGAGGGAGATAAGATTTTTGCTAAGGTTATTAAAAAAGAAACGAACTTTGGTTTCTTTAATTACATCAAAACACCTCGTATGAAAATAGAAATCAAGGTGCCTGATTATTTTCCTAATATACACTTAAACTCTACTAGTGGTGACATGAAGCTGACTGGTTCAAAGAGCAATGAGGTAGTAGTAAGTACAATAAGTGGTGATATAGAATTACAGAACTATCATGCTAAGACTATGCAATTAAAATCATTAAGCGGAGATGTAAAACTAGTAAATAGTAATGGTGAAATGCTTCGCTGCAATAGTACGAGTGGGGATTTAAGATTAGAGAGAGTTAATTATAAGGATTATATTTTGGATACCAGTAGTGGGGAGATTGAGCTAATTAGAGCTGAAGGGATTTCTGTTAACAGTAAAAATAAATCAGGAGACATTTCACTTAGAGATTGTAGAATCAATAAAGTAGATTCTAAGACATTAAGTGGTGATGTTACAATTGAAAATATAATGGCAGATTCTTTTCATATGCAAAGTACGAGTGGAGATGTTAGAGCAGAAGATTCAAAGATATCACAATTTTCTCTCCGAAGTACAAGCGGGGATGTTCGAGCATCAAGAATTAAAAGCAGTATCATAAATGCCACTAGTAAAAGTGGGGATGTTAGCGCTACAGCAGAGTCAAAGGAATGGAGAGCCTCCACGATTAGCGGTGAAGTATCCATAACATCAGAATGTGATGCAATGATAAAAGTGAGCACTATTAGTGGTGATGTTCGTTTGCAGTTACAAAATCATGGCAATGGGTATGAAGCAAATATTCGAACCGTGAGCGGTACGCGTAGCCTTACTTTTGAAGGAAGTAATAGTAATCTATATCGAAATGGAAGTTATGTTTTTGGAAATGGTGGATGTAAGGTCGAGGCAAATACAACTTCTGGTGATATTAAGATTCGAGGATAAGGAGTAATTATATTACGAGGATTACAAATAATATTTGTGACATGAAAAGATACCTTGAAATGGACTTTACAGACCAAATCAAGGTACCTTTTTTGTGCTGTATTAGTGAGCTATGTTGCTATAACCCTTCATTATAATGCTAAATGCTTTCACCAAATTTCTATTTAAAATCATATGGATTTTTATGTTTACCAAAGCAATATCCGCTATATGTAATACCAATTAGCATCAGAATAACTGATACTAAAAAAGTTGGAATAGAAATACTATCAGGTAACTCAATGATAAATCTATTTGTTATGGTATAAATGAGATAGATTAACAACCCCAAAGGATTAGCTAGCGCCAATAATTTTTTCTTCATATACAACCCTCCTCTTAAATAAGTTTCTTATAGTTGCAATTGCTATAATTGTCTATTTCTTTTAAAAAATTTTCAATATCCTTCCAACTCTATTTCTTTTAAATACTTTAAATATCCTTCCATGATCTATTTCTTACATAGACAGTGTAGAATAACACCATCCTCAGGTTTGTAGATTTCACCACGCCCAGACAAAAGGATTGTAAAATTATTCTGCTTTGCATAAGAGGAAAGTTCATCTGGAAGAAACGTTTCCCAATATATTTCTTTACTACTGTATGGATAAAACTTTCGACCTTCTAAGCATAGTTCGTGTGTATCTGATATATATTCATAGTCATGACCAGAAAAACTTAAAATTCCGTCTTTTCTCAATAATCGATTACATTCTGAAAAAAAACTTTGCTTATAATCAGCTCCGTATAGTAACCCAAAGGTCTGTGCCCAGAGTATAATCACATCAAAGGTATTGTCATCGAATGGAATATGACGTCCATCGTAAGGATAGAAGGGGATAGAATAACCTGTTGATTCTGCTAAAGCCGTAACCTCTGTAATGATAGAATGTGAAATATCTATTCCAACCACGGAAAAGCCCAAGTCACTTAATGCAAATGCTTCCCTTCCCAAACCGCATCCAATATTTAAAATCGATGCGTTTTTCGGAAAGTGACTTATAACCTCCTTTTCCCATATCTTCAAGCCTTTCCAAGACTTCATTTCATTAACATTATCTTTGGTTTCATACCATTGATTAACTGAATTTTGAGACATAGGTAGAACCTCCTTATGAGTTCGCATATAATTCATTATTTGGAAAAAAATGATAGCAAAGTGAGATTTGATATCTCCTAAGTATATTATAGATATTTATTTGTTAAATTCAAGTGCGATCATAAAGGTTCATAGAAAGCATACAGAGATGATATTATTCATATAAAGTGCATTCCTATTTTGTAGAAATAGAGGATTGCCAAATTTCAATTTATCATGTATAATAAATACTCGTGTGGTAGCAATATCATGAATATTAGGAGATGTATCGAAGAGGCCATAACGAGCCTGACTCGAAATCAGGTTGCCTGCAAGGGCACGTGGGTTCGAATCCCACCGTCTCCGTTCATAATGATTAGTCCTAATCCTTCGGGGTTGGGATTTTTTTGTTATTAACAACATAGATAAACCAAATCAATACACTCATTTATTTTCACGCAAATGGACAAAAAACCCCACTGCAACTGAGAGTTGCTAATATTTCAAGCTTACTTGGTCGACATCTCTTCCAGTATTTGCTATACTACAAGCAGTAAAGGAGGTATATTATGAAATTGGGAGAAAAAATTGTAATGTTTCGTACAGAGCATCACTTATCTCAAGGCGATCTTGCAGAGAAGTTAGGTGTTTCTCGACAGTCTATTTCAAAATGGGAAACTGGTGGTAGCGTTCCTGATTTAGATAAACTTATCGCTTTAAGCGAGTTGTTTGATGTTTCTCTTGATAATCTCGTTAAGGATCAAGAGCCAAAGATAAATACAGAGTCTAAATCGTCAGAATCCTCAGAATCCTCGGAATCAGTATCGAAGTATCCGACACGAAAAGTTGTTGGATGGATTTTACTGGGTGTAGGTTTACAATGCATGGTTTTGGGGCTTTTCCTAAATATTTTGTTGGCAGTTTTGGGAGGTTACCTGATATTGTGTGGTATTATCTGCCAGGCTATTCAAAAGCATCCAGGACTTGTGATTGGTTGGGGAACCTTTTTGCCTTGTGCGTACTTTCTTCCAAGGATAACCAGTGCAAATATGATAATGATCTTTCTGTCCTATGCCTATCGAGGCGGATGGACGATACAACTGATTATTTCCTATGCCTTTTGGACTATGCTATTCCTGCTGATTTTTACAACAGTTAGAAAAACGAGAATGAAAAACTACCCATTCCTGTTCTGTGGCTGGGCAATCTTTTTTCAAGTATATGGTTTCATACCTATCGCGTTTCGCTATACAGGGAAAATTGAGAAATTTTACATTGCATTTTCTTGGTGCGTGATTTTATTTCTTATTGTACTTCTATTTTTCACAGGAAAATGCATTTACAGTTATTCTAGAATAGCCAAGGAAAGAAATTGAGTAAAGGGTTGACATGCACGATTTTATATTGAATGTCAACTCTTTTATTTTGTTGTTATAATCCAAGCATAGTCAAAGTATCATTGTGTAAGGGTGGTGAACGGATTTTTTTTCATAATACCATTGCTGTTGTATCAGTGATATCGGCTTTGAAAGGTAATTATTTTTCGCTCTAATTTATTCAATTAAATCGGGCTTATCAGTTATTACTGTGATAAACTATGGCACTTATATTTGTAGGTGCTTTTTGTTTGCACTCAGGCATTATCCGACCGGAAACTGATGTCAGCGTTGAAGCAGGTAGAAACGATTTAATGGTAAAATTAAGTATAAATTCCAAATAATATATGTTATAATTGCATTTATATAATGTGAAAAGGTGAGGAGTGATAATTTTGTACAAAAAAATAGCTGTTGTCCTTTTGCTGGCAGCTTTATTATTTTCTCTAAGCTCATGTTCTTTTGAGAATAAGAGAGAAGGAGACAATTCATTCACTGTTTTGTCAAGCAGCGAAAATAAGGATTTAGAGCAAATGCTCATGGAATTTGCAGAAAAAAATAAAATTAATTTAAAGTTTGAGTACACAGGGTCTTTAAATATTCCTTCTATGATAAAATCATCGCAAAAGGATTATGATGCCGTATGGTCCTCAAACAGCATATGGAATGCTTCTATCTCAAGTTCTGTTTTAAAAAATTCTAAGTCCATATCTGTTAATCCCGTAATATTTGCAGTGAAAGAAAGTAGATATAAAAACTTGGGATTTAGTAAAGACACGGTTGTAAACGATCTGGTGCAGGCCGTTGAAAAAGGAAATCTAAAGTTTCTAATGCCTTCGGTTACTCAAACAAACAGCGGAGCATCAGCTTACATAGGATTTTTAAACTGTCTGGCAGGTAATCCTCCAGTTTTAACAGAGGAAGACTTGAATTCAGAGGCTCTACAAGAAAGCTTAAAGACCTTGTTTAAAGGAGTGGTCAGAAACTCCGGTAGTGATGAATACTTAATAGACATCTTCAATGAAGGTGGCTACGATGCACTTGTAAACTATGAATCTTCGCTAATAGAACTGAACAATCAGTTAATAAAAAGTAATAAAGAACCTTTAAGATTCATTTATCCTTCCGACGGAGTTTCCGTTTCGGACAGCCCCTTTGCGTACATAGACAACAATAATGAGAAAAAACTGGAAATATTTAACAAGCTACAAAGCTTCTTATTGTCTTCGGATACCCAGCAAAAGCTTGAAAGCATGGGTAGAAGAACCACTTATGGTGGTCTGGTATCAAATGATGAGGTTTTTAAGGAATCTTATGGAATTGATAAGAATGCTTATTTGTCTCCTATTAAATACCCAGCAAGCTCTGTAATTAAAAATGCACTGAATCTTTACCAGGATTTGTTCAGAAAACCCTCAGTGGTTGTTTTTTGCCTTGATTATTCAGGCAGCATGTTTGGGGAAGGAAATGAACAGCTTGTTGCGGCAATGGAAAAGATATTGGATCATAAACTGGCATCGGAGGATATGATACAGTTTTCGAAAATGGATAAAATATTTGTTATTCCGTTTTCAAGTGAACTCAAATGGGTGGATTCAGCTATATCCGGAATAGATACAGCTAACCTAATTTCCAGGATAAAGGATACGGAGGCACATGGAAAAACGAATATATACGCGCCTGTTGAGCATGCCATTGAAATATTAAAGGATTTTGATGCTGATGTATATACAAAATCCATTGTTTTAATGACAGACGGTGAATCAGCCGGTAATTTCCGTAAAGGTACATCCTACGATATACCTGTGTTTTCAATTATGTTCGGAGAAGCAAATCCGAAGCAACTGGATGAAATTAGCCGACTTACAAAAGGCAAGACCTTTGACGGCAGAATAGGCCTTATTAATGCTTTTAAGGAAATAAGAGGATATAATTAGAGGAGATTCAATATGAAAGAAATATTTCTTGGTGTTGTTTCGGCAGCAGTATTCCTTGCAGTTTGGCTTATAGGCGGCAACATTGTAATATCCATCTTAAGCAGTGCAGGTTGCCTAATTATAGCCGTATTTACGATAAGGACTTTAGAAAATGAAAAGAAAATAAAGATAGACTTAAAGGGTGATGAAAATGCATACGATAAGGTCTATAAATCAATTATCGATTACATTTCTTCCATTTCAAGGTATAGGGATAAATTTAGAAGCCTGAATGTGGAGAGTGATATTATATCCCCGGACGTTATAACTATGATGGATTCAATCCATAAAACATGCTTGAAAATATCGGATGCCCTTAAGGAAGACAATTCTCTTTACACGAAGTTGAATGATTTTTCCTCATATTATTTGCCTGGGCTGATAAATATTTTAGATACCTATGCGAATTTGGCTGAAGGCTCATTTAAAGCAGATGAATCACAAAAATTCGCCTTGCAGTTTTACCAATTTCTTACTCAGATAACAGATGCCTTCGATAAAAAATATTACAGCCTTTTCTCAAATGATGTTCTGGACAGTAAGGCTGAAATGGTTGCTATGACGGCCTTATTCAAATCAGAAGGACTTGTGGATAATAAAGATTTTATGGGAGGAACAAGATGAAAAATATAGTAAAAGGAGTAATTGCTTTTGTAGCAGTTATTGTAATAGGTATAGCAGTATCAATTATAATAAAGCCAAAGGATAAGGCGGTTACTGTGATGGGAGCAGTAGGGGGAGGTAAGGAAAATTTTCTTGCAGACCCGGATATTTTGGCAATTTTACATGATAAATATAATATAAACTTGAAGGTTGATAACTGGAGCAATAACAAGCTTATTAAGGACCCTATAGAAACAAAGGAAAAAGAGGGCTATGACTTTGTTTTTTTCAGCGACGAAAGATTCTATGAATATTATAAAAGACCTGCAGTAGCCGACGAGGCTCCAAGATTAAAAACGCTAAAATCCAATATTGTTTTATCAACTCCAATAGTGGTTTACAGCTGGGACAGCATATGCGATTCTCTTATATCTAATGGTGTAGTGGAAAAAATTCAGGATACTTACTACATTGTTGATATGCCGGCTGTTTTGTCATACATTGAAAATAATACAAAATGGTCGGATATAGGCATAAAGGACATATACGGCAAAATTAATATTGCCAGCACAGATCCAGTAACATCCTCACCTGGTACAACATACTACGGATTACTGGCATCAATTATGAATGAGGGATATGTGGATGAAAGTAATATTAACAATGTTCTTCCAAAACTCAAGGATTTTTACAAGTTATCAGGCTTTATGAACAATACTCCCGCCGATTTATTTGATCTGTATCTTAGAATGGGAAAGGGTGCTTATCCCATGATAGTTGATTATGAAAAATCCATTATTGACTTTGCCAATAACAATCCTGATGGCTTTAACAAGGTCAAGGACAAGGTAAGAATACTGTATCCGAATCCAACCACATGGAATTCCCATTGTATAATGAGTTTTACAGAGAATGGTACATCCTATGTGGATGCTTTGGCTGATCCGGAAATTCAAAAAATAGCATGGGAAAAATACGGCTTTAGAACCGGTGTGGTAGGTGGAGATTACGATGTTAATTCGGTGCCAATAAAGGGAATCCCGCAGGAAATAACCTCGGCAACAAAGGGGCTTCAGAAAGAAATTTATGATAAAATAATTGAAGCACTTAAAAATTAATTCTTGTTACCTAATCATTCCACGGTAAGCGGATTGATCCATGGGAAAACAGACAGATGCTGAGTTTTCTTTAACAGCTGGCTGATTTTCTATGGATGAGAGCGGCCTGAACAGTTAATCCGCACAATTACAATAAGTATTTAATTATTAATATATTAAAGGAGACTGAAAATGGAAGAAATTAAATTAGATTTCGGGAATGAAGCACAAACATTACCAGAAAAAAATCAAACAGAAGAAGCTGGTATGAAATTATCAGCTTTAACTCCACAAGAACAGAAGCAGGTTTTGGAGTTTGTAGAAAAAATTGATGTTACAGACAGTAACGCTATTGTTACATATGGTTCTGGTGCGCAAACTAAGCTTGCAAAATTTGCAGACGATACACTGAAGAATGTTAAGACAAAGGACTCCGGAGAGGCGGGCAAGTTGCTTTCTGACCTGGTTGTCACCATAAAAAACTTTGATTACGTAGGCGAAAACAAGGGCTTTTTAGGTAATCTATTCGGAAAGGCAAAAAATGAAATTGATAAGATGATTGCTCGCTACAGCGATGTTGAAGTAAATATCGACAAAATAACCAATATGCTACAGTCTCACCGTCACACCATGCTTAAGGACATCGCCATGTATGATGAAATGTATAAAACTAATTTGGATTACTTCAAAGAGCTTACCATGTACATTGTAGCAGGCAAGGAAAAAATTAAGGAAGTGAACGAAAAAGTAATTCCAGAGCTAAGAGAACAAGCTACCAGGTCAGGAGACGAAGCAGAGGCTCAAAAGCTGAATGATTTCGTTAATGCGGTAAATCGTTTTGAAAAGAAGGTTTATGACCTACAGCTCAGCCGTCAGATATCACTTCAGATGGGACCTCAGATACGCTTAATTCAAAATAATGACGCCCAGCTGGCCGACAAAATACAATCTTCAATTGTAAATTCCATACCTTTATGGAAAAACCAGATGGTTATATCCCTTGGTCTTGAAAATGCAAAGGCTGCTCTTGCTGCTCAGACAAAAGTTACAGACATGACAAACGAGCTTTTAAAGAAAAATTCCGAAATGCTTAAAGCAGGTACTCTGGATGTGGCCAAAGAAAGTGAGAGGGGAATTGTCTCCATAGAAACAATTAAAAAGGTAAATCAGGATTTAATAGACACAATTAACCAAGTACTTGAAATACAAAGGAAGGGTAAGGAAGAAAGGATAGCCGCCGAGTCAGAGTTAGTTACAATAGAATCAGAGCTTAAGCAAACTCTAGTAGCCATAAGATAATGCACACAAAAAAAGAAGATATATCATAATAGTGGTATATCTTCTTTTTTAAAAGTATATGATTATGCTAATATGATAGAAAAACTATCTATTTAGCAACTCTTTTTTAATGCCAAGCTTTTAAGTAAGCACAAGAGCAGTACTTAGGAATCCTCTCGATCAGAGTCCACCGCAAACTGCTTTTTATAGGCTGCATGGCTAAACTCTTCCTCTGCCTTTTCAATTGAAATTCCAGGAAAATGGACTCCTTTTTTTGTTTTCACATCAAAAGTACTTCGTCCAAGACCCTTCTTAATTATTTTATGAAGATAATGAATTGCTTGTGGTTTAAAGCCAAGTAATCTTGCACCAACGACATCGGTGCTTACAGGATCTGTACCACATAAAACCATTCCAGTATGAATGGCAGTTCCTTTATGTGGACCAGTACCAATCATAGCAGGGCTTGCACTGACGATGGAAACGTCAATTGTGAATTTCTCAAACATAGCAGCGATAAAATCATGCAAATCATTATGAATACCAAGATCTTTTTTTGGATAACCTTGTTCATCCCCAGCAGGCCAACCCATAGTAATATTCTTAATCGCAGCAGAAATGGTAGCTTCTTCATGAATTTTAAGCTGTGTAAATGAAATGAGGAAGGTCATTTCATTAAATAGCTGATTTAGGCATAGTCTGGAAGGACAAGGATGATTGATATCAATACTAATAAATGGACCTTGGTTAAGATTTATGAATTCTACTTTTTCTTCTTTAATAATACTTGCAAATCCTACTTGTTCCATCAAACTAATAACGTCCTCATCACCAGGACCAGTTGCAACGACAATTCTTTTAGGTTTGCAACTCTTTACTAGTCTTATAATGGTTCGTAAACTTTCAGGTCCTACAACTCTGCCGCTGCAAGGGCTTGCTGGAGAGACCCAGTTAGGTGTTATAACGACCACATCTTCAGGTGAAATCATGTTAGAAAACTGAATAAGCTTAAGTCCTTCTTCAATAGCAAGCGATTCATTTTCATTTTTTGTTATTGCGACTATTGGTTTTATTGTTCTGCGAACACGCATATAGAAAGCTCCTTTCATTAGATGACTGAATTATATAAAGTATTAGCAAATTAATGAGGAGACATTCGATGGATAGAATATTTTACGGTATAGGAATGATGACTATGGTATAATGATGAGGCAATCACAATGCATATGCAGAAGACAATGTTTCAGATCATGAAAGAATGAATTTAATGGAGGATTTAAATGCGAAAAGTATTATGTTATATTTATGATGGAATGGCAGACTTTGAAATAAGCTTATTACTTCACCGATTAAAAAATACTGGTAAGAAAGAGATTATATCAATTTCAGAAAATGTTGAAGCAATTGTGGCTCAATCGGGACTTAGATATATTCCAGATATGAAAATTGATGATATTAGATGTATAGAAGATGTTGAAGCCTTAATAATTCCGGGAGGCCCAATTGATAATAATCAAAATTGCATCTGTAAACTTGCTAATGATATTATAAATAGTGGTAAACTGTTAGCAGCAATTTGTTTTGGTCCACAATTTTTTGGACGTGCTGGAATACTTGATAATTATATATACACAACTTCATGTTCAGTAGAAAAAATCAAACAACTGGAATGTGAAGATCCATTCAATCGTGAAAAATATGTACATAAGAGAACAGTTGTAGATCGAAATCTTATAACTGCACAGGGATATGCGTTTGTGGATTTTGCTATGGAGGTATGTAAATATATGAAAATATTTGAGAGTGAACAAGAAGCATATGAACAAATAGGACGAGTAAAAGAAGAATAAAAAATTAAGGTGGTATAATTATGGAATTTGAAGATGTAGTTCAAAAAAGAAGAAGTATACGAAAATTTTCTCCCCATTGTGTTGAGAAAGAAAAAATAGAAAAATTACTGGAATGTGCAAGACTCTGTCAGTCAGCAAAAAACAGACAGCCGTGGAAATTCATGATTTTAGAGAATCATGACAAAAATCAGATTGCAGATATCATGCTCGCATTATTTCAACAAAATAATGTTGAACTTCCTGGATATATGAATAGCTCGAAATCTTCGGCTAACATCATTAAAAATGCCCCGCTATTGATATTGGTATTTAAGGACAAGGACGATGATTGGCAAACTGGTGATCTACTTTCAATAGGAGCTGCTATCGAACACATATGTCTTGAAGCTGTGAATTTATGGCTTGGTGCGTTGTGGATTAGAGATACTTCATATACTGAAAATGAGATATGCAAGTCGGTTGGGTACAATGACCTTCAACTAGTTTCTGCTATTGCTATTGGTTATCCTGCTGAATCTCCATCTCAAAGACCGAGAAAAGCAATGGAGGATATAATAATACCTCTTCGCTAAATTTCTAATTTGCAGGTGAGATTGTGATCATAATCTCCAATCTATTTTGACTTAAAGACATTAAAAAGATTATCTTGTAATGTAGAAACATTATGAGGTAGTCTTTTTTAAATTTTATAAGAGATTGTCCCCGTTGATAAAAAGTTTCTTATGATGTGCAACATTCTGAAGTAGTCATTTTTGATATAGAAAAAACCTTGTTTTGAAGATGATAGTACGCAACAATAATAGCAACACCTAATACCAAATCTTTAGGATAGAATCATGATTTATTGGTAAGTTGATCAAATAAAATTCAGTTGAATAATGGCATTATATGGTATATTATAAAGGAAGATTTAATTGATTCGAAATAATACATAACTAATACATATTAGTGAAGTGAGAAATTAAAATACTGAAACTGAAAGGATGAGAAGCATTGAAATCAAAGGAATTACAAAGTTATAAGAGGAGGAAGCAAATGAGAAAGAAATGGTTTGTAAGCAATTTTAAGAAGAGAGTGATCTTGATAGCTGCTTCATTATGCTTGTTGGTTAATAGTCCAATTGCATACGCAGCAAGTGGTGAATCAGAATACGATGAAAAATATGATGAAGTTTTAGAAGTCAGTAGTCTTGATGAAGATAATGTAAATACAGATATTAATGACTTTTTTTATGGTGGTATGGAAAAGCTATCAGATGATCCATATCACTTTGATTATTCGAACATGCCAAGAGGACATCAATACCGTGTTGGCGATTTTCTATGTAATGGAACGAGTCTAATAGCTTATCTTGGTAATGAGAAAAATGTAATCATTCCAGAAGGAATTACATGTATTGGTCGTGAAGATGTACTATTAAGCAGTGCTTTTGGTGGTAAACCTGTTGTTTCTGTTACATTTCCAAGTACACTAAAGGTTGTGGGGCAGTATACTTTTTATGAATGCATGGATTTAAAGACTGTGACCATGAATTCAGGGTTAGAAAAGATAGGTTCCTACTGCTTTTATAGTACTGCACTAGAGACGATTACAATTCCGGAATCTGTGAAATTGGTAGGGGCCAGTGCATTTAGCGAGGCAAAGAAATTAAAGAAGGTGAACATAAAGGGGAAAGATATTCGATTCGATCAGAGGGTTTTTGAGGAAACTCCCTTCCTAAAATCTTTGTATAATAAAGATAAAGTTGCGACTATAGATAACTATCTTTTGGATGCAACAGGATATACAAAAGCAAAGTTTGTGGTTCCAAGCGCAGTAACGAGTATCGCGGGTTCAGCTTTCTTTTTGAACTGCGACGTGAAAGAAATAGTGATGCATGATAATGTAACAACGCTAGGTAGCGAAGTATTTCGCAACTGTGAAAATCTAAAGAAGATAACAATGTCTAAAAAACTCACAACGATTCCTTCTTGGGCATTTGTCAGATGTGATAGTTTGGAGGAAATTACAATACCTGAATCTGTAACGGAAGTGGAAAGTATGGCATTTTCGGGCCTGAATTGGCTTGAAAAAATAAACTTTTTATCAAAAACCACCAATTTAGAAAGTGGTGTATTTGAAGGTACACCTTGGATGGCTGCACAACAAGCAATATCCCCATTTGTTATCATTAATGGAGTTCTAATAGATGCAACGAAGGCCTCTGGTAAAGTGGTAGTACCGAATACAGTTAAAATCATCAACGATGAAGCATTCGCAGGAAATGAAGAGGTAACAGAAATCATACTCCCTGATACTGTAGTTAGAATTGATGAATATGCATTTTGGTCATGTCCAAATTTGAAGAGTATTGATTTGGGTAACTCTGTAAAGAAAATAGGAGAAAGTGCATTTAAACTTTGTCCATCACTAACTGCTGTTGTTTTTCCTGATTCAGTAGAGGAACTTGGGAGTTATATGTTTAAAGATTGCAATGCAGTGGAATATGTTCGCTTGCCTGCCAATCTAAAGCGATTAGATGATTATGTATTATCAGATACGTCAATTACCTCACTCGTGATTCCTAGCAGTGTAACATTCATTGATAGGTATGCTTTGTCTTATTGCGACAAGCTTGAAAAACTCTATTTATCTTATGAGTTAGACGAAAACAGCTATATTTTAGGTGGAGCAGGTTCAGAAAATTTTGTTGTATATTATCCACAGGAGGAGAAATTTGACTGGTTAAACAAATATATCGGTGAGATAGGAAGTAGAATTGCTCAATCTAATTACTCACTAAGCTATAGTACGTTGACACTTTATACATCCTGGTATGGTAAACAATTGCAACTGGAAGATGAATTTCAACGCTTTGTTGCAAATTCAAAGCTCATATGGAAATCTGATAATACCAAGGTCGCAACTGTAACGAATGGTAAGGTGACTCCCGTTAGTACAGGTACTACAACAATCTCAGCAACTTATGATAATAAGACTTATACTTGCACGGTAACTGTGAAAGATCCTTCCTTAAATAAGTCAAAGGTCACTTTAACAAAATGGGATAGCACCTTCCTTTTTCTTTTGAATGCAAAGACATCCGATGTGAAATGGACAACTACTGATAAATCTGTTGTAACTGTATTACAATCAGGGATGATCCAAGCAAAAAAGAAAGGGACAGCTACAATCACAGCGACAGTGAGTGGTAAGAAATATTCATGCAAGGTTACTGTGAAGAATTAGAAATGAAGGTTACTGTGAAAAATTAGAAATACAGTAAAATAGTTGAAGAAGAGTAAAAGTCTCAGATTCTTAAAAATAAAGAGTTCTGAGACTTTTATGTTGAAAAAACTATCTTACAATGCTCAATGTAGTTAAAGCAAGGCGTGCTCTTTATTCCTTTGTTGAGACAAACAGTTGCTTTAATGATAATATTTAAATTATAGCTTGAAAACAGAAAGTTGATTGTCTAAATCACGTGCAATGTCTTTAAGTGATTGAGAGGAATTTGCCAAGTTATTTACCGTAATGTCTAGTTCCTGTGCCGAACTTGAGGTTTGCTCAGTTACAGCTGCATTTTCGTGTGATATCGAGGCAAGTAAACGAATAACATTGGCAATCGTATTCTTTGAATCATTTAAATCGTCGACTTTTGTACGAATATTCTCTACATTATCTGAGGAAATATTGATACCTTCAGTAATCGATGCAAAGTTTTGTTCTGTCTGATGAAGATAGGCTTGTTGGGTATCGATACTGGACTTTACTTCTTTCATAACTTCAACTGTTGTATTGGATTCATGAAGAAGCTTCTTAATAATTAATTCAATCTCGCTAGCGGAAGCTCTGGATTGGTCTGCTAGTTTTCTGATTTCTTCAGCAACCACAGTAAATCCACGACCGGAGGCACCGGCTCTAGCAGCTTCTATGCTTGCATTTAAGGATAACAAATCAGTTTCTTCTGCAATGGCTTGAATAAGACCGACTGCTTTTTGAATCTCTTGAGCAGCTTGATTCGTAGTATCAGTTTGCTTTGCTATCTTGTCAACTGAGTTCATCGTCTGATCATTGGATTCGCTCAATTGATGAAGAATTTGAGTAGATTGTTTTTCTGCTTTTGACATTGTTTGTGCTGTCTTAGTAAGAGCATCAACTGCTTCCGTAATAGAAATCATCTGTGTATCTATCATCGAAATATTTTCTGAAGCAGTTTGTGTTTGCTTCGCCTGAGTCATTGCCTGTTTCGCTATTTCATCCATTGCATTAGATACTTCATTTACCGTTGTATCCGTGGAGGCGGAGGCAGCGGATAGAGTGTCTGAGGAGATTACTAATTCTGCTGTGGATGCTTTTATCTTACTTACGATATGTAGTAATTGCTGCTGTAAGGAAGCAGAGTTTTGCAAGATATGACCGATTTCATCTCGCCGATGTAAATATTTTCTTGGCAAGGAAGTAGCTAAGTTGCCTTCGGAGACTTTGGATAAAAAGTTGTTTGCTTCTGTCATGGCTTTGCTGAGTCTACGAGAAATAAGAATCGTAAGAATGGCGGAAAGCGCAATAAATATAATCGAAATAATTAAAATACGTAGAATCTGCGAGTCAATCGATGTTTGAACGGAACTATATTCCTTTCCAGCGAAAACCATACCCACGATTTTACCATCAGGATCACGAAGAGGTTGATAATATGCGTAATAGCGTTGTCCTTCAATGACGAGGGAATCACTATAATAGGTATTTCCCTCCATTTCGACATCCTGCCTTACCTTTGAGTCTGGAGAGGAGGCAACGGCACGTGCACCATCTTGTTCCCGTTTAATGGTTGTAATAATTCTCATACCATTAAAATATAAGGTACAATCAAAACCAGAACTTGCTTTGATAGAATCTACGAGTCGATGGTCACCTGAGATATGTTGCTTTCCTTTATTAATGCCACCAGAGACATTTGTAGTATAATCACCTGGATACAGATTAGTATAGGTCTCAACTAAGGAAGCAGATACATACTTTAGTGAATTCTCAATCTCACTCTTTATACTTTCTTTTAGTATTTTAGTACTGCTTACAGTTAGAACAATATCCAAGACTAATAAAGGAAGTAGACCTAAGGCAAGTAATTTCATAATAATACTAGTATTCTTTTTCTTACTAAACTTTTTACTATTTTTCATAAATCAACCTTTCTGCCATGGATGTTTCGTATAAAAAACATGACGTAAATTGATATTAAATACAACATTATTATACTATATATGTCTATAAAAGGAAAGATATGTTAGTAGAATTGTTGAATATACACGAAAATATAATACATATTTGGTGAAAAGCACGAAAGACTAAGACTGTTTTAAAATAGGAGTTAGGAAAACGTTATAGTTTCGACGTTAACTTAACTTTTCGTTTGAAATACAATGTAAATTGCTAGCTTCTCAGATGGACCTTGAGGTTTTAAGTTATTACGATAAATACATCACATATACTCTGACGATCCCTGATAATACAACTTATTTAATGAGTGATTATATTGGAGAAGTGGAAGGATTTAACTGAAGTGAACCCCTTTTGTTAGACAAAAGATATTGTCTAATGAAAGGGGTTATTTTTATGTCATGTGTGAGTTGCTATTGCAGATTCACTATGCAACAGCCCTTCTTTACAGAACATTATATTTGTAACATGGCTTTTATAGAAATTTTTCCATTAAGATTGATAAATAGTATTCTAAATCATTTTAATGCTACTTATCATTTACTAAATTCCCATGTGATAGACCCAAAACTTCATCTGCGTAGGTCGCAACATTTTTGGAATGAGTTACAACAATAACGCATTTATTTTGGTTATGGGCAAGATCTTTTAAAATCTCCATAATGCTTTCTTCGGTATCTGTGTCCAAATTTCCGGTTGGTTCATCAGCAATAATAATATCTGGATCGTGTGACAAAGCTCTTGCAATACCTACACGTTGTTGTTCACCACCACTAAGCTTTAAAGTTTTACGGTTTGCTTTTTCTTCATCTATAGAAACTCTGGATAGAATATCAAGTGCAAATTGCTTTTTATTTTTTTCTTTACTTTCGCTAATGTTCATGGAAAGTATGATGTTTTCAAGTACAGTTGCATTTGTTAAAAGGTTATAACCTTGAAAAATAACCCCTATTCCTTTTGCTCTATAGTCATCACGATTGATTTCTTTTAAACTTTTTCCATTCCATAAAACCTCACCGCTTGTGGCTAAATCTAATCCTGAAATTATGGATAGTAGAGTGGTCTTTCCAGAACCCGATTTTCCCATAATTGCATATAGATTTCCTTGTTCAAAGCTGAGATTGATATTTGATAAAACATTTTTACTTGTTCCCTCATATTTGTAGCAAACATTTTTAAGCTCTAAAATACTCATATTTCTAATTCCTTTCCGATAAAATCTTCATTGGTTCATATCTCAAAATAAACAGTACGCCTACACTGCTTGAAATAACAGCAATCAATAGAGCGATAGCAGATACATTAAGTACAGCTTTTGGAGTTAATACCACCTCTATTTCTTCCTGCTCTACCTTAGCACCACCCCAATTATTATTTTGACCCCTTTCAACTTGTGATTCTGAAATCATATCCGAAACAGGCTGTGCAGCAGCAGCACCGATTGAAAGTCCGATTACAAGACAAATTGCGATTGTAATAAGTGATTCATAAAGAATACCACGTACTACTTTTCCTTTTTTCATACCCATAGCACGGAGTACTCCAATTTCGTATTTACGTTCTCTGATTGAAAGAACAGATAGTAAAATTAGAATAACAGAGCCAATAATTAAAACAGCAACAAGGAAAATACTTGAAACATTTGCAAGACTTTCAGCAGGTTTTACTATTTTGTTGTAGCTAAGCTCGTCTGTAGACATTAAATAATTCTTGTGAAGTCCTTTTTCGTGAGCTTCCTTATTAAAAGCATCTAGCATATCAGGATTTTTCAAATAGTAGGTAGCCTCAACAGTATAAAGCTTTGTTTTGGCAATATTATCTTGATAATTTTTCATTGTTTCATAAGTGGTTAGAATATCGTTGCGTGGATTTGTATACGCAGAATCAAATCCGTATTTGTTCTCGGTTGAATCAAAATATATTCCTGTTATTGTTAATTTAAGAGGTGAAAATGTTGCATCCTTTGATAAATCATTTATATCAATGGTATCCCCAACCTCTAGATTGTTCAGTTTGGAAAAATCTTCGCTAATTACGCATTCGTTGTTCTGTTCAAACATTTTTCCACTTGTAATTTTTCGTTTTCCCTCTTTGAAATCCTTCATCAATTCTGGTGTGTTATATCCGTATACTGACAGATTTGCTTCATGATAAAGACCAGATGTGGTAGCACCGCCTTGAATGTTACTGTTATCTTCACTTTTCTCTTGGCCAAGTCCTTTTAGAGCTTTACCGTAAGCTGGATAGAATACCTTTATCATTGTTTCCTTTAAATATTCTGATTCGGATAGTGCTATCTTAATATCATCTGAAATTTCAGGGATATCAACCCATTGCCCATTTTTTTGTTCTTCTTCAATTTTTTCATTGTCATATTGAAGATAAATCTCCGAACCGAACTGTTCCTTATAATTTTTGATTACATTATCTGTGGCTGAATTGATAATCATTGAAATAGCAGTAAAAGTTAGCATTGCTAAAATTATAATAGTAACAATTATGTTTCGTCCTTTGTTACGAAACAGATTTTTAATTGAATTTTTTAAAATGTACATTTATGTTCCTCCTAAATTTGATGTTATGATTGTATAACAAGCGATGTAAAATCTCTGTTAAGCAATTTTAATTTGTGCATTTTAAAAATATAACAAAGATTTAACACTTAACAAAGAGTTAGGACATGTCTGGATATAATATATCTTGAGGTGATGCATACAGGAGAATTTTAATAGATGAGGATCAATTTGACTTACAAGAAGCTATTTCAGATACAAATATCTATATAGAAGATAGTAAGAATAAAATAGGTTTTATCAGCTTTGAAAAGTAAATTTTATTCGCACTAAATGTCGCATAGGGTGACATCTAAGTGCATTTCATAATAAAATTAAGAAAAAAGTTTTTCGCAAGATTTTACCATGAAGAGAAAAGAATTGAGATTACTAAGAAAGGCCGAGAAAGAGCCTGTAAAAGAAGCCAAAGAGTAGCTTTGATGTTTCTTCAATACCGCCGTTTGGCTTCTATCTGCAATAAAGCAATCATCTACCAACTCTACGTTTTTTATTTACTGTGAGGTAGGTGATTTTTCATTTCATTTAAATATGATCATTGTTTTTCAGCATATAGATCAGTAATTTTTTTACACATCATAGAAAAAGCTTTTATTTCTTCCACTGTCAATGCAGTTTCTATTAAATTCATTATTTCATTCCCTAAATTGTCAACACGATTAAGAAAGGATTTTCCCTCTTTGGTAAGTATAATGTTATAAGACCGGCGGTCATCTGTTTGCCTTTCTTGAATAATATACTTTTTATCCAGTAAGCGTTTCGTTAATTTAGAAATGCCTGACTGCGAAATCCCTTTCATTTCAGCAAGTTCCTTAGTCGTCTTAGGGCCTTGCTTGCTCAATGTATCCAATATATAATATTGCGCTGTTGAAACGCCCTCTACGTTAAAGCGATTTGTATCCGAAACAATCATGCATTGAAAGGGAATATAACTTTCTTCTAATTCTCTTGAATTCATAGATAACCTCCTAAATGTTCATTATATATTTTCTTAGATGATGTCCTGTAAGTGAATCTTCGAAATTCATTAAATCTTTCGGTAACCCTGTAAACATAATGTTTCCGCCATTTTGTCCGGCATATGGGCCTAAGTCAATAATCCAGTCCGCCTGACAGATAATATCTAAATTATGTTCGATTACAATAAGGGTTGAGTTTTGTTCTACAAGACGATTCATAACACCAATCAACTGTTTTATATCAGCCATATGCAAGCCTGTAGAGGGTTCGTCCAAAACATAAATTTGACCGTTATTTTCAAGCTCAGTAGCAAGTTTTATTCGCTGTAATTCACCCCCCGAAAGAGTGTTCAAGGGTTGCCCCAAAGAAATATAGGTAATTCCAACATCTGAAAGCCTTTGGAGTACTTTTATAATTTCTCTTTCCTGAAAAAATTCCAAGGCATCTGAAACGGTCATTTTAAGGATATCACTAATATTTTTATCTCTTAGCTTATACGCGAGAACTTCATCGGTGTAACGGTTACCGTGACATTCTTCGCATACTGTAACAATTGTATCCATAAACGCCAAATCTGTATAGGTAACACCTAATCCTTTACAAACAGGACAAGCGCCTTGTGAATTGAAACTGAACAGGGACGCACTGACACCGTTGCTTTTGGCAAATAGTTTTCTAATAATATCAAAGATATTTGTAAATGTTGCTAGGTTGGAACGCTTAGATGCTTGTATTCCTTTCTGGTCAATAAAAACAGTTTCAGGATAAAAATGTGGTAACACTTGATTGATTAGAGTACTTTTCCCGGAACCGGCAACGCCAGTTACAACGGTCATCACCCCTTTGGGTAGCTCAACTGAAAGATTCTTTAAGTTGTGTAGTGTTGCATTGTGAATGGAAAGCCAGCCTTTTGGACTGCGAGGATCAATTTTTAGTTTAGGTCGATATGAAAGATAATTTCCTGTCAGTGTATCCGATGTTTTCAATCCCTGCAAATTTCCTTGATATATAATTTCGCCTCCACGAGTTCCTGCACCTGGTCCCATATCAATAACATGGTCTGCAATTTTTATCATATCGGGATCATGCTCTACGATAAGTACGGTATTTCCTTTGTCGCGCAGAAGTTTCATAAGGTCATTGATTTTACTTATATCGTGCGGGTGAAGTCCAATACTTGGTTCATCAAAAATATAAGTAAGGTCTGTTAAGCTACTACCCAGTTGACAAACCATTTTGATTCTTTGAGATTCCCCACCAGAGAGAGTAGAAGTTTCTCTGCTCAAACTTAAATAGTCTAATCCAATGGACACTATGTGTTGTAGCCGATTCAAAAGCTCAGAAACGATTGTAACCGCTATAGGATCCTTGATTGATTGGATAAACTTTAATAGTTCATTTATTTGTATATCAGCACATTCCGCAATATTTTTACCATTCACTTTGCAGGACAATACTTTATCACTAAGGCGTGTTCCGTGGCAGTGGGGGCAATCTTGTTTTATAATAAAACGCTCTATTTCTTTACTGTATCTAACTTTTTCGCCATCTTCTTTTTTAAGAAAACTCCGCTCAATACGTGGAATCAGTCCCTCATACAATGAGGTTTTATGCCATTCAGGAGCAGGATTTTTTACTTTAATACCATCAGCATAAAGCAGTAGTTCTAGTTCTTCAGTAGAATAATCCTGAATTATTTTATTGTTATCAAAGAATCCTGAATGAATATAACGGGTCAATCGCCAACCACCGGGTTCAAAAGTAGGAAAATAGATAGCTCCATCGTTTAAGGATTTATTTTTATCTAGTAGTCGTTCAATGTCGACTGTTTCAATCTTTCCTAACCCCTGGCAGTAGCTGCACATTCCAGCGGGATTATTAAATGAGAATACTTCGGTGTAACCTACAAAGGGTTCTCCAATTCGTGAAAACAATAAACGCAATAATGAATAAATATCCGTAATAGTCACCACCGTTGAGCGAGCATTACCACCTATCCGTTTTTGATTGATAATAAAAGCTACCGATAAATTCTCAATTGTATCCACATCAGATTTCCCATAATGCGGCATACGATGACGGATAAAACTAGTATATGTTTGATTTAACTGTCTTTGGGATTCTGCAGCTATTGTATCAAATACCAAAGACGATTTACCTGAACCTGATACACCCGTAAAAACAGTGATTTCTTTTTTGGGTATTTCAACATCTATATTTTTTAGATTTCTTTCTCTTGCTCCAAATACCCTAATATAATCATTAGACATGGTTTTACCTTTCTATAATATATGATATGGTTAATATATGAGTGACACATCTATAATTTAGCACTATCTAGTTTATATTGCAATGATTAATATAAGTTCTGATTAAAGATCCTATGTTCAGGAACTAAACTTTACGGTATATAATTTAGCACATCCTTTAAATTGCACCCCATTACAGACTAATGATAATAGGCCTTGGACTACTTGATAGAGTGATAATAAGAAAATAACTAAAATGTAAATTTAAATAATTGTATTATTATGTAAAATACAATATAATAAAATAGACAGAGTATCAAATGTATGGACGCTAGCGACAATATCGTCAAACATTGTGGTGAATAATAATATAAAAAATGGTTATTAACCTAATAGGTTAATAGAATGATTTACTTCAATAGGAGTGAGAGTATTAAGAAGTATGCTCTATTCAATGAAAGAAGAGTACTTCCGAACTTTTGCTTTATCATGATTAGAGAAGATAAAGATTCTCCATTCTATGACAAAGGGTTCTAAGGTTCGATTAGTAAAATATGGATTATCAGGAAAGATCCGGAACATATTATAGTTATAATAGAAAGTTGTATTAATTATATATAGAATCTAATATTTGGAGTGAGGAAATTATGCCTTTAAAACTTGAAGATAAACTCGTTGTCGGTATTTCATCCCGTGCATTATTTGATTTAGAAGAAGAAAATACAATCTTTGAGCGTGATGGTCTAAGAGCTTATTCGGATTATCAAATTTTACATGAAAATGATATTCTGAAACCAGGTACAGCATTCCCTCTTGTTAAAGCGCTACAAAATTTAAATACAGATGAAAGACATTTGACAGAAATTATTATAATGTCTAAAAATAGTGCTGATACAAGTTTACGAATATTTAATTCAATTGAACATTATGGACTAAAAATAAGCAGAGCAGCTTTAGTGGGTGGAGTGAAAATTTCTCCATATCTTAATGCCTTTAGAACCGATCTATTTTTATCAGCAAATGAAGATGACGTTCAGGAAGCAATTAATGCGAATATAGCAGCAGGTATTATTTGTTCTCACGGGGAATTACCAATAGAACCAAATCAAGAGATTGATCAGATAAGAATAGCTTTCGACGGTGATGCAGTAATTTTTTCTGATGAATCGGAGCAGTTATTTCAATCAAAAGGGTTAAAAGCATTCGCTGAGCATGAGCATATCAATGCACAGGAACCATTACCAGAGGGACCTTTTGCAAAACTCTTAAAAACACTTTCATTTGTACAACAGCAATTCCCTAAAGAAACCGTTCCTATCCGAACCGCATTAGTTACTGCACGAAATGCGCCTGCGCATGAAAGAGTAATCCGTACATTAAGGGCTTGGAATGTAAGAATAGATGAAGCGTTTTTTCTTGGTGGTATTGAAAAAAGTGAAGTACTTAAGGCCTTTGGTGCAAACATTTTCTTTGATGATCAAACAGTACATACTGACCCTGCTTCGAAACTAGTACCTGCAGCAAGAGTTCCTTATAAACAATAATTATTAGGAGATAATGGTAATACCTTAATTTACTAAGAGAGTTCTTTTTTCGTTATTTTATTTCTAAACGGTAGTTTTAATCAAAGCTACCGCTTTTTAGTATGTTTTGATTCTTCAATATTAGTAAAGCATAGGTAGCTTCAGGAGGTAGCACTATGACTTTACAAAAAAATGAATTAATAATTATAAACAAAATATGTATACACACTTTTATCAAGGGATTTAAGTGTGTATTTTTTTATCATTTTATTCATTTATCGGAGATTCCACCCTTTTCACGAAATTAATGTTTTTTATTAAAATTAAGGTTTATTTAATGTTGGGGTTAACATCATTTAAGGTTGTCTCTTTATAATAAAGAAAAAAATAATTAAAAGGAGGCAACAAATGAAAGAAAAAGGACTTACAGGATTTCAATTAAAAATAATTGGACTAATATTTATGGTATTTGACCACATTCATGAATTTTTTGGTTTTACTGGAGTTATTCCTGTGGCTTTTAACAGGGTAGGAAGAATCGTAGCACCTATCTTCATATTTATGACAGTAGAAGGATATACACACACACGAAATAAGAAAAAGTATATGCTTAGATTGTATATAGGGTCACTTCTAATGAACATAGGGAATTACTTCATTCCCAATTATTTTCAGAGAACAGATTCTTTCGCAATAATGAATAATATATTTGTTACTTTATTTATGATTACGGTCTATCTATGTATTATTGATTTTATAAAAAAGGGAATTAAAGAAAAAAGAATAATGAAGATATTCGTAGGCGGGGTTTTATTTCTAATACCTATAACCTTATCAATATTATTTATGGTAAACATGGAAAATTTATTCTATTTGATATTTATTATCCCTACACCTCTTTTTGTGGAAGGGGGCCCGATTTTCATAGGAATTGGAATAATTATGTACTTATTAAGAGGAAATAAGAAAAAGTTATTAATAGCATATATAGCAATATGCGTCGCTATTATTTTTACAGGAGATCTTAGTATTCATGGTCTGTTCTTTAATAATTACCAGTGGATGATGGTTTTTGCAGCACCACTATTGTATTTATATAATGGAAAAAAGGGAAAGGGAATGAAGTATTTATTTTATGTATTCTACCCGGCCCATATCTATGTTTTTTATATTCTATCGTGCTATTTAATGAGGAAGTAGTGATAGCAGATAAACTTGCCTGTAGGCAAGTGAGAATATCCGCTTTGACTGAAATGTTACAAAACAGTAGTAAGATATTAGTGTAAGCTTTTAATAAGATTAGGTAACAAGGCTTGCTATATGTAGGCCTTATCTCGGCTCGCAAGTCATGTTATCTAAGTGTTCTTCTTAGGAGTTTTAAATATTTTCTACTAAGAAAATATAGGAGGAAGAAATAATGGTTCAATGGGAAATAAAGAAAATGTTTAAATCTAAAAATGGATTATTCACTCTAATATTATTCTTTATACTTTCCATATCTATGGTATTTATAAAACCGCAATTAGAAGGAGTAAATGATTCTAAAGAAAATAGTGAAGGTTTTATATCAGTTGAAGAGCAATTTAACAAGAATCTTGAACTTTTGAAAGAGGTTAGTGAAAGTGATGGGAAAGTCGATTTCTCTAATGATCTTAAAGAAATATCCAATAAAAAATTATCAGCAATAAAGTTCAATGAATATAAGGATATAAGGTTTTGGAAAGTGTTTCATCATAGAGCATTTCATCCATTTATGACTTTTATCATGCTTGTCATCACAGTGATTATTTTTTCAAATATTTATACAGACGAGATTATATCAACGGTTGATAATTTAATTTTGACATCAAGAAATAAATATAAAGTTTTACATTCAAAACTAGCCTTGAGTATAGTGGTACCAGCTATTTTATATACGGGATATTTAATCATTCAGTTTATAATCACATATTTACAATATGGAAAACCAATCAATGGAGATTTGCAGGCCCTTAGGATATTAGATAATCCATTATTAATGAAAGAGGCCTACACAATATACGAATTTATATTTCTTAAAATAGGTATTATGCTTTTAATTCTTACAACATTAGGAATATTCGGGGTTTTTTTTTCATTCCTTACCACAAATTCAATTCAATCAACAAGTGGATTTTTCATTTTTATATTTTTAGGTAAGGTAATGACATTAATAAAATGGTTACCAAGCGAAGTATTGATGATATTTTCAAAAGTTAATTATATTGATTTAATATTTAATTTCAATGAATTTGCTGGAATGTATTCTGGAAGATTTAGAATATTTAATCTAAGCTTAGACATTACAAATGTGTGTCTGAGTTTTATGATAGTTATTTTCGTTATAGGGCTATTCTCATGTAGAAGTATCTTTAGAAAATACTTAACAAGATAAACAGGAGATTAAGTAAAAAAAACATTTCTACACTTTAAGTATTCGCCAAATTGCTTGGCTTGGAGGGAAAATTATGAACAAACTTGAAATAAAAAAATTGACAAAAAGTTATGGTAAGAAAAACGCAAATAGCAACATAACACTTACCTTGGAAAATGGTGTATATGGGCTTTTAGGCCCGAATGGAGCTGGTAAGACTACACTCATGAAACAAATAGCAACATTGATTAAGCCTACATCTGGAGAGATCATCTACAATGATAACAACATTTATAGTATGGAAGACAACTATAGAGGGGTTATAGGTTATTTACCACAAGAGTTTGGTGCTTATAAAAACTTTTCAGCGAAGAAATTTTTACAATATGTAGCAGCATTAAAAGGTGTAGATAAAAGGGAAGCGAATAACAAAATAGAAGAATTATTAAAGTTAGTTGGACTCTATGACGTAAGAAATAAAGCGGTTGGAAAATTTTCAGGAGGAATGAAGAGAAGAGTAGGAATTGCTCAAGTTTTATTAAATGATCCTAAGATTATTATATTAGATGAACCAACAGCAGGATTAGATCCACAAGAGCGAACTAGATTTCGAAATCTATTATCGGAGATATCCAAAGATAAGATAATAATACTTTCAACTCACATTATTTCTGACATAGAATCCATAGCAAAAGAAACTATTATGATAAAAGAGGGTGAAATCATAATGAAGGGAAGTCATAGGGAAATTCTATCTGATATGAACGAAAAAGTATATAGAATAAGAACAAATGATGAAAATGAATTGGCAGAAATACAACAGAAATACAAGGTAGTGAATCTACAGAGAGGAATTGATTCTACGGAACTTAGAATTGTAAGCGATAAAGCCATTTCCTATGAAAATGTAGAGGTTATAGAACCTAAATTTGAGGATGTTTATATGTTCTATTTCGATTTAGAAAACACAAAGGAGGTATAATAATGGGTACTCTTATAAAATTAGAATTAAGAAAAATATTATTTAAAAAAAGTATTTTAATAACCTGGGCAGCATCCTTGTTATTAGGAATGGTATTAATTCATAATGGCTCTGTAAGTGATGTTTATGCGGATGTTTTTTTCAAGAGTTACGGATATACCCCTATAATGGGACTTGTTATGTTTATGATTTTATCTGGTGCTTATACTTTAGAATATAATTCTAATATGAATGAACTAATAAACACAACTAAAAATGGTAAGAAAAAATTAGTGATAGCAAAAGGAATTGGGGCTGGTTTAGCAACGTCTATAGTAAATTCATCTATGGTAATGGCAATATACCTAGATGGTCTTAGAAAAGTAAGATTTGAAGGATTGGACATGCCGTTAAAAGATCTCTGGTATTTTAAAGGAATAAATTCAAATTTAAATGTACTTCAAATGATGATAATCTTGATGATTAGTGTGATCTTAGCTTCTTTTTTCTTCTCTCAATTAGGTTTATATTTATCATCCATAAGTAAATCTGCTTCTATACCGTTTCTTGTTGGCGGATTGATAATGGGAATTCCATATATATTAGAACCTTTTATACCAAGTAAATTTATTGCTATTACTCCATTATGGGGAATGATGTCTTCGCAGTTAGTCAAGTATGAAGTAAGCACAGGGATAATGATAATTCAATTAGTAATATTTATAGTAGGATGTTTCATATTTCCTAAACTCACATATGCTGCATTTACGAAAGAAAATAAAAGATAAACAGAAATCAGATGGGATAATATTAAATAAATAACATTGAATTGGGAGAAATTATGACAAATAGTTTATTTTTACTTAGCGTAATTATATTATTTATTGGGTTTCTTTTTATGGGAATGAGCGGAGCCTCCTTTCGATGGAGGGCTTTTAGAAATAAACCTGCATGGAATGGTAATACTTTAGTTTTTCTAGCCATAGGACTTATATTTCTAATAATTGGATTAATATTGGTATATATATTTTATCCCTATTAAATAGTAAAGATATTTTATTAATTATTTAAATTTTTATTAGGTATAAAAGAGAACCAAATTTTATTAGTTTTGGTTCTTTTTATATAATCCATATTAGGATATAATGAATAAAAATCTAATGGGAGTGTTTCATATGGATACATCGTTAAGCAATAAAAAAATATTAATAATAGATGATGAAGAAGATATATTGAAGCTATTATCAATGGTACTAAAAAAAGAAGGCTTTGAAAACATATATACAGCTGAGGATGGAGAAGGTGGATTTACATTATTTAAAAGAATTAGTCCAGATATAATTCTTTTGGATATTATGCTACCTGATGAAGAAGGGTATGAGGTCTGTAAAAAAATTAGAAAAAGCTCCAATGTTCCTATTTTATTTATATCAGCTAAAACAGAAGAAATTGATAGAGTACTGGGGTTTGCATTAGGAGGAGATGACTATATAACAAAACCATTTAGCCCGAAAGAAGTAGCCTATAGAATAAAAGCAATTTTAAGAAGAAGTAGTTATCATGATGAAGAGGAAAATAAGAGTACTATATTAAATCTTGGGCCTTTTCAGATAGATGAGGAAAAAATTGAAGTCAGGAAAAATGGAGAACTAATAGAGTTAAAACCGAAAGAATATAAAATGTTTCTATATCTGGCAAAACATCCCAACCAAATTATGAGTAAGGAAAAATTGTGTAGCGAAGTATGGGGAGAAGATTATATTGGTTTTGATAACACTATAATGGTGCATATCAGAAAACTTAGAGAGAAAATTGAAAAAGATCCATCGAATCCGAAGCATATTCTTAATATAAAAGGCTTAGGTTACAAATTTGTTATAAAGGATGAATCAGTATGAATTGGAAGATTACAGGTAGATTCATTGTAACTATTGTTTCAGTTGCTATTATTGTAATAGTTATTAATATTTTTGGAGTCGGCATTCTTATATTGAGTGGTGGTAGAAATAATCTTACAAATGGTATCACTTATTCTTCACCAGAGGATTTTACAAGAGAATTTGAAAGATATTTAGTGGAAGATAAAGATAAAATTTATATTCATAGTGATGGTGAAAAGATTTTGATAGAAAAAGAAGCTTGGATACAAGTTTTAGATGAGGAAGGAAATGAAGCTTATAACTTCCAAAAACCTGTGAAAGTGAAAAATCATTATACACCGGTAGAACTAATTCATGCTTATAAATATATTACAAATGAAACTATGTCCACAATATTTGTATCTGAAAAAAATCTTGGTAATAGAAATTATAGTTATATTATAGGATTTCCATCTGACAAGGTTAAGAGAAATGTTTTCTCTTATGATGTTTATAATTTAGTTCATAGCTTAAAAATTGGCATTTATATAATATTATTTCTGGATGCCCTTATTGCTTTATTGTTTGGGTATTTATTTAGTAGAAGGCTTACAAAACCATTAGTTAATATTATAAAGGACGTTAAAAGCCTATCAGAGGGAGAGTATCATTTAAATAGAGAAGAAGAAGGAATTTATAAAGAAATATATCATAACATAAACAATTTATCTTCAAAACTCGGAAATAATGAAACAGAAAGAAAAAAGTTAGATAAAATGAGGGAAGAATGGATATCAAATATTTCCCATGATATAAAAACTCCACTTGTTTCAGTAAAAGGATATGCTGAGATATTATCTAGCGGGGAATACGATTGTACGAAAGAAGAAGTGAGAGAATATAGTAAAATTATAGAAGATAAATCAGATTATATAAAAGAGCTTATCGATGATTTAAATCTAAGTACCAGATTAAAGAATAAAGTTCTCATTCTGAATAAGAAGAACATCAATATTGTAAGTCTAGTTCGGGGAGTTGCAATCGATATTTTAAATAATCCTCAAACTAGCAATGTGAATATTGATTTTTCTGCAACAAGGGAAGTTATTGAGTTAGATATCGATGAAATATTAATTAAAAGAGTAATCACTAATATTCTATATAATGCTATCGTTCATAATGATGAAAATGTAGTAATTGAAATTAAAGTAGAGAAGAAAGACAGAGTGAATATCTTTATAATAGATAATGGAAAAGGCATTCAGGAAGAAGAGTTAAAGCATATTTTTGAAAGATATTATCGAGGAACAAATACAGGAAAAAGGCATAAAGGCTCTGGACTTGGCATGGCCATAGCGAAGGATATTGTAGAAGCACATAGTGGAGTAATTAATTTAGAGAGTGAACATTTGGTAGGAACTAAAGTTGAAATAATTTTATAAGATATTAGCGATTTTTGATGTTATACTTAGTTTCGTAAGCGCTCTACAATAGAGTGGCTTGTATATTAGTAGCTGCTCATGATAAAATCTCTATAACACACTTTTTACACTTTTCATAATAAAGTGTAAAAAGTGTGTTATAGAGAGTGGAATCAGTTCGCCAAGAATCTTTATAGTGGAGAAATTAGTTGGCATTGGTGTCATAGTGAAAAGCTTTAGATTGGGATAGGAGGAAGTGTAGACGATAAGGAATAATTGGTGACAATATGATGAACATCTGATAGACACGTGTGCGACTATAGAAGATATGTAGAATTTACTAATTAATTGTAAATAATTACTATAGATGATACAATTGGTGTACTAAGAAATATTTGGGGTATATACAAATATTCTAAGCGTTCTAATTTTCTTTAATTTTATACATTGTTACATTAGTGCTACTATTTTTGGATAAAGAAACATACAAAATGATTTAAAGAGAAAATTTATTTTATGGGGTATTTAAATGATTAATAAAAAGAAGAAAAGAAAAATTATTATAGCAATATCTATTACTTTGATTGTATTGTTAGTAATAGTACCCTTGGGAATTTCAACTTATATCTATCAGTCTAACTTTGGTGGTAGATTCGAAACAATCTCTTGGATGGCACGCAATCTTGATGAATTTGATGGTTTAGAATCAAAAAAGTATACTTTTGAATCAAATAATGGTCAACATCTGGTAGGCTATAAATATTATAAGAAGATTGATCATGTAAAAGGAATAGTAGTTATTTCACATGGACTTGGCGGTGGCGGACACAACTCATATATGGATGTTGCGGATTACCTCGCAACTAATGGATATATTATTTTTGCGTATGATGCTACTGGTAATGATGAGAGTGAGGGTGATGCTGTAGAAGGTATCCCTCAAGGTTTGATAGATCTCGATTATGCTATCCGTTTTATAAAAGATAATGATGAATTTAACAGCTTGCCAATTATGTTATTGGGACACAGCTGGGGCGCTTATTCTGTTGGGAGTGTTTTAAATATTCATCCTGATGTAAAAGCAGTTGTTATGATTTCAGGTTTTAATAAGTCAACTGATATCATCGCGGAAGAAGGTAAACGGATCATGGGCATTGGTATAAATCTATTAATGCCATATGTCTCCATGATTGAACATGTTAAGTTCGGAACATATTCTTCATACAATTGTATAGATGGTTTTGAGACCTCAGACGCTGGTGTAATGATAGTTCACAGCTACGATGATGAAATGGTTTCCTATGAAAAACAGTACAAAAGATTTTGGAATACATATCAAAACAATCCACGTTTTACGTTTGTTCCATATGAAAATCGAGGACATAATTATATATATTATTCAGATATTTCAAAAGATTATAGAAATAAATTAAATAATCAATTTTCTGAATTTGTTAGTTCTCTGGATACGGAACTGACCGCAGAGATTAAAACAAAATATATGAATGAGAATCTCAATAAAACCATTTTGTTTGATTTGGACAAAGATCTGATGAACAGAATAGTAGCATTTTATGATAACTATACAAAATGAACATAATACAAAGGAATCATTCTATGCAGAATGAAAATATAAAAAGGATGTGATTAATTGCTATTCAAAAAAAACAAAGGTGGAAGATGTTACTAACAAGAATATTTTAAACTTAGAAGAGATGGATCGAGTAAGACTAGGGATAGCGTCTGGAGAAATTAAAGACTATCACGAGGTTACGGAACAGTATGGGCCAATTTCTATGTATGATTCAGGTATAGAGCATGGACATTATAGGATTACTATTGAACATTATGATTCCAATACAGACTACGGAGATTTATCCACATTTCAGTTTTTTGTTATAGTGACTTATGAAAATGGAGAAAGAAAAATGATTTTTCAGTGTTAACGAAAATTATCTCTATTATTAGGTATATAAAGCAAAGGAACGTTAAAGCAAATTTTAATAAGATAAATTTTATTTAATATATAGTCTTAATCCAAATAAGAATATAAAAGATGATCGCAGTATAGTTATTATAATATAAAGGAGCTGCAAGTGATGGATTTAATGAAAATGTATGAACAGGTACAACAACGAGTTAATCAAATTAATTTTCAGTATTTGTGGCGAGGCTTTAGAGAATACGAATTCGCATTATATGATGATACTATAGTGATTCTAAATGGAGTATCCATTCCAAAGACAGACGAATTTCTTGCAAATACCTCTATTTTCTATCAAGGAAGGTATATAGCAATTTGGTACATAACCGTGGACATCGATGTTGATATCTTAACAAGTAAAATCATTCACGAAATGTTTCATGCTTATCAAAATCAAATGCAAGACTGTCGTTTTGTTAATGAATTTGAGGCACTTTGTAATTATCAATATTCGCCACTTTACTTACAACTTAAGCATAATGAGAACTTACTTTTAGCAGATATGGTTTCTGATTTTAGTATAGAAAAGTTAAACAATTTCTTGACTTATAGAAAGATAAGACAAATAGAATTTTCATATCAATACAACTATGAAAATTCTATCGAAGCTATCGAAGGCTCCGCTCAGTATGTGGAAATGCAAGTTTTAAAAACTTTAAGCGCAAGAAAATATCTGGAGTTTTTGAAAGGAATAATTGATAGAGTTTGTAGCATAAATAACTTGATACCAGTCAGGATTATTAGTTATGATATTGGCGCATTATTCTTAAGCGTTTGTTTTCAAAATAACCTCCCCCTTGCTTTAGAAATAGGTAATACATCAGAAATATTCTATTCCAAACTAATTACGCAGGCGCATTATAAAAAGTTAGATATCGCGATTGAACCTGAAATAATTAACTTTTACAATGGCTACACTAAAATGCTAAGAGGAAAAATAGATAATATTATTACCAATAGTAGTGAAGTCATAAAGGGGAATTTTGAATTGCTAGGATTTAATGTTTATTCAGCTAGATTCATAGATGGATACGCTTACTCAGAATATTTTCTTATGTACAAAGATAATCAACCAATAACGTTGTACGGAAACTATTTGTTTAAGCTTGAAAATGACAGAGTAACTGAAATTTATAAAGAGCTTTGATTTATTTACAAGGTAGATAGAGCATAGCCTACGACTAAGCAGACATATTTTTCAAGGGTGTAAGGTAATTCTTTATTCGGTATATTTGTGTATGCACTTCGCACACAGGCTTGGGATGCGCAACGTAGAAATGGGAGAAATAATGGGAGAAAAAATAGGGAAAATAAGTATTTTTACCAAACGTCATCTTAGTTATATTTGTTCTGTATTATCGTGGGGATTAATGTTACTGACGTTCTGGTATTTTGAGTATAGGGTTTATGGTGGTAATTTGGAAATAGGTTCTTGTTTTACTTATGCATTAATATGTCCCCCTATCTATGCTTTCTCTTATTTTTTAAATAGAGAAGAGAGAAAAGAAGAATTAGTACAGAAATCCGTATTAAAATCAAAGATAAGTAATATAATTTCTGATATTATTTTGATAGGCTTGGGGTTATTTTTTCTGTGGGTAATAGTATTCAAAAATCATTATCTGATAAACATATATCTTTGTTTATCAATTATATTATTTTATATAATTATAAAATATATTTTACCACAAAAAGAATGTGAGGAAAAAAACAAAATAAAAATGTCTGGATGGTTAGTTTCTATTTTATTTAGTATTCTAATTGTAGACGTATTGATTTTCTGCATAATTGCAAATCCAGTCACAGTGAAGGGGGGGCGGCAGCTTGTAGCAGAAGACGGTTATGAGAATGTTCAGTATATTGATAATATAAAGGATCCTATAATCCTTGAGTCTATATTTGTAGATTGTGATTTATCACTTTTAAAACATGAAGAAGCTTTAAATTTTTATCTTTACCGAGGATTTAAGAATGGCGAAAGCTATGGTATTGCTGTGAGCCTTGTCGGCCGTCGTATTGTTGCTGAAACAAAGGATGAGAATAACAAAACTTTATTGTATTTTTATAGAATTCATAGTAATGATTAAATTTATTTATCATTCAAGAGATGTAAGTTTTCATAATGTTATTTTGGAAATGATAGGGGAAGAAGAATAACAAGTGTTACAAGAGTGATTGGAGGGGACTTAATGATAGCAATATGTTCGAATTGCGGTAATTATGAATGGGACAAAGAAGTCAATCCTCAAGACAAAACCTCAGTGAAATGTCCAAAGTGTGGTTATGTCTGGAAATAAAAAGCATTACCTTTATTTATCTTAACAGGATGCAGCGGAGTAGGAAAGACAACAACAGCGCTAAGGTTACAGCAAATGGAAACCGATTATGTAGTCTTGGATGCAGACTTTTTTACGATTATGCCTAGTAAAACGAATGAAGAATGGGCAGCACATGTTGAACAGATGCAAAATATATCCGCGGATATTATGCAGTGCGGATTACCTGTTATGTGGTCAATGGCTGGAAATCTAGATCGGCTAAAAAGTACATACAATGAGCGTTTCTTCCGTGAAATTTACTGCCTTGCTTTAGTTTGTGAGTAAAATGAACTTCGAAGACGTATGAAGAATGGTCGTCATATCACAGATGAAAACTGGATTGAAAGTTCTGTCGAGTATAATCAATACTTCATGGAACATGATCACATTGGAGATACAGCATATGATCGATTTGATATTACTGGAAAAACTGCAAATGAAGTTGCAGAATATGTAATTGAATGGACGAGGAAATATATCTGATAAATTTGTATAGATTTTAAAGGTGCAATCGTCATCTTACATGGTAATGCGTAACAATAAACGATAGGTCAACAATCTTTGGTTTTGTACCACGGTAAAGGTACTGACTCCGTATCTATTTGTCTTATTTGGGAAAAGTGTAAGTGAATAGAAAGATAGCAGGTTAATAAAACACTATTAGGTAACATATTATAGATAATAAGAAGAGATTATGCGACGATCTAATATAAAATTTATTTCTCGATATCACACCTCAACAGGAGTAATAAAATGTATGTTAAATTAATCCAACCTAAAATGGAAAAAAGGCCAATGGATACAGAAATAAAAATCCATATGGCGCCTCCTCTTGGACTACTAACAATAGCAAACTTACTTCGTGAAACTCATAAGATATCAATAGAAAATGAAAATATACAAGCTATTTTATTTGATGACGACCCAGATATTGTTGGTATAACAGTGACGGTAGATGTTCTTCCACGTGCGATTGAGATTGCAAGTGAGTTCCGAAAAAGAGGGATACCGGTTGTTGCAGGCGGTATACATATCACGACAGCAGCAAGCACAATCCCTGATGGGAGTTTCGATGTTCTTTGCATTGGTATGGCAGAAGGTACATGGCCATATATCATGCAGGATTTAGCGGAGGGCTGTCTAAAAGATAACTACATATGTTCTGGTAATCTTACAGGACAAGATATTATTTCACCTGCTTATGATTTGATTGACTCTGACAAATACTTGTATTGTAACGTGGTTCATACTAGTCGTGGATGCCCGTATCGATGTGATTTTTGCTATAACAGCAGCGCGTCACGTCAATATATAAATCGTCCTGTACAAGATGTTATAAAAGACATACGTGCATTGAATTCGCATCATATTATGTTTATTGATGATAATTTTATCGGAAATCCATCATGGACTCATAGTCTTTTAAAGGAATTGAAGCCAATGCATCTAAAATGGAACGCCGCTGTTTCTGCAAACATTCTTGAGATGTTAGATTTGCTAGATGAAATGAAAGAGAGTGGCTGCCAAAGTTTGTTCATTGGATTTGAAAGTATTAATCCAAATTCATTACGGGATGTACATAAAAAACAAAATGCTGTCAATAAGTACGATAATCTCGTAGATGCAATTCACAGTCGAGGAATCATGATTAATGCAAGCTTTGTATTTGGACTTGACAGTGATACTTCTGAAATATTTCAATCTACGCTTGACTGGATAGTATCTCATAAAATAGAAACGGTAACATCTCATATTCTTACCCCATACCCTGGGACAGCATTATATGAGAGGATGAAATCAAAAGGAAGGATTTTGACATCAGATCTTTCACTTTATAACACAGCACATGTAGTTTTTACCCCAGCTAATATGACGGAAGAAGAACTATATCAAGGATATCTATGGATTTACCGGAAAATATACAGTTTTAGAAACATCCTTAGGCGTATGCCAAAATCCAAAAATCAAATTTTACCGTATCTAGCCTTTAATTTGTTTTACCGAAAATTTGGAATGTTTACAGATATTTTTTGTAAATGGATATCATATAAACGCATTGGTCATTGGGGGCAGATAGTATCAAAATATAATAGAAACCAAGTAATGGTAAGGAGGAAAAATGAAAATAAAAACGTATCATAAACTAATCGCATGTTTTATGCTGTTTTTAATTTACATATTTATGTATCCTTTGAAAGTCGAAGCAGCTGATTCTACATCAAAAAAGGATGAAGTATTTTACTTAAAATCAACACAAGATATCAGAGGATGTATAATCGATTGGTCTAGTCTAAATAGCCCTACAGTAAGAAAAGTTGTAATCCCTAAGGAAGTAGAATATGTTTTACCCGATTCATGTTATGAGATTGATTACAGTTTTGTTCAAGGCTTTCAACCAATAACACCTAATTATCCTAATCTGGTAGAGGTTGAAGTAGATCCCGAAAATCCGTATCTTACTACTGTTGATGGAATTTTATATAGTAAAGACTTAAAAGTATTATATTATTGTCCACCAGGGAAGGTAGGAGCAGTTGTTCTGCCCGATGAAGTAGAAAAGATAGATTTAATGGCATTTCAAGGATGTACTGAAATAACTTCTATTACTTTTCCATCTTCATTAAAGCAAATTTATGTTGGGGCATTTGGAAATAATTCAAAACTAAACAAGCTTATCGTGTCTTCGGATAATACAAATTTCATGATAAAGTCAAATGTATTATTTAGTAAAGACGGCGAGATTTTATACTTATATCCTCAAGGAGTGAAGGACACTTATTATTATGTACCATACGGTGTTAGAAGAATACATCCAGGTGCATTTATGGGAAATCAGACCCTCAATTCTGTCTATATTCCAGAAACTGTTGATACCATCGGAATAGAAGCATTTAAAGGTTGTAGTAATTTGATCAAGGTAAAATTATGCGAAGGATTACAAACGATTGAAGCAGGTGCATTTTTAAATTGTTCTAAGTTAAAAGAACTTACTTTTCCAAAAGGATTGCTTTATGTTTACCAAGACGCTATCAAAGGATGTAATAACTTATTATCAATAGTACTTCCAGAAAGTATACAACAAGTACCAGAAAATTTAAATGAAGTAAAAAACCGTGTAATATATTGTTATAGCTTGTATAATTTAAGCTGGTCTGATAGCGAGATAAATGCAAAAAACAATACCTTTGTATATCTGTATCAAGAAGCAACTAGATTAGTTAATTATTTGAAGAAACAAGGTGTTACTGTTAAATACTTAGTACCAAGTACGACTACTATATCCCCTACAAATAAAGCACCATCAAAAGCAATTAAAGGAACTGGGAAACCAGATACCTCTTGGTATAATGAAAACAAGACTACATTTACAATAAATAATCCAGATCAACTTGCTGGACTAGAAAAATTAGTACTTCAAGGGAAAAGTATGTTAAACAAGACAATTATACTAGGAAATGATTTAGATTTATCTTGTTATCCAAATTGGGAACCTATAGGAGTATTTTCATCGAACAAGTATCGTATCTTTCGAGGAACCTTTGATGGGAAAAATCATACAATTTATAACTTACGAATCAATCGAATTTATTCCAATGGATTAGGGTTATTTGGAGCAGCTAGTGGAGAAATTAAAAATTTGATAATAAAAGATGCTGATATCATTGGAGACGCTAGTGTCGGAATCTTATGCGGAAATACGATGAATAAAAGTAAGATATCAAATTGTTTTACTAGTGGGAAAGTTCGGGGCAATGAAAATGTTGGTGGACTAATTGGGAGAAATAATGGGAATGTAGTACAGTGCAGTACCGATACAGAGGTAAAAGGAATTATAAATGCTGGTGGAATTGCAGGGTACAATTATTCCACCATATCAAATTGTATTAGTACAGGTGAAATCTTCTCCTATAATGCAACTGGAGGAATCAGTGGCAATAACAGGGGTGAAATTGTGGAATGTACAAATAAAGCCATGGTTGATGGATATGGTATGGTTGGGGGTATTGTTGGAACAATGCCATATGAAGGAACTATAAAGGCTAGTATCCATAAAGGTTTTGTGAAAGGTAACCATGATTTTGATGGAATCATTGGTTATTATTCTGAATACTTTGGAAAAATAGAAGATTGTGAAACTTATGGAGAAGTGGTTGGCAGATATTCTGAAATAAAAGATTCGAATATCATCAAGTAATTTTACTAATTTAATAATGCTGACTCTGCAACGTCTAAATAGAAATTAGTAACAAATAAAAAAAGTTAATGTTGACAAATTATGACCATTATGATATATGTGAATACAAAGCAAAGGTGTGATACTTCAAGTAAACTTTTGCTTTCTATATTACCAAAAAACTTTAATGATTTAAAGCGGCAATTTAAAAAAGAGAAAAGGAGTATTCTAATGTTAAAGTATATACTGAAGCGTGTTATTTTGGCAGTAGTGACGATATGGGGTGTAGCAACTATCACCTTTTTCTTAATGAATATGGTTCCAGGTGGCCCGTTTGTGGCTGAAAAGTCCATCAGTGTTCAGGCACAAAATGCATTGAATGAAAAGTATGGACTCGATAAGCCACTGTTCGAACAATACATAACATACCTTAAAGATGCATCGCATTTTGACTTTGGGGGTAGTTTAAAGCAAAGAGGACGAACTGTTACTTCTATTATTGTATCGAAGTTTCCAGTTTCAGCAAAAGTGGGGGGATTATCCATACTTGTTTCATTATTAATAGGAATTCCGTTAGGATGTATTGCTGCTGTGCGAAGAGGCAAGTTTTTGGATCATTTTATTAGTATTTTTGCAACTTGTGGAATAGCGGTACCGAGCTTTGTAATCTGTACTGTTCTTATGTATTTGTTAGGGTCAAAGCTGGAATTATTACCGACTTTTGGTTTGACTTCATGGAAACATTATTTTATGCCAGTAATTTCTTTGTCTTTCTATCCGACTGCTTATATTATGCGTCTTATGCGTTCCTCGATGCTTGATGTTCTTGGTCAAGACTATATTAGGACTGCAAGAGCGAAGGGATTACCAGTGTACGTCTGTTTGTTTAAGCATGCACTTCGAAATGCAGTATTGTCCGTTATTACATATCTAGGTCCCATGATGGCATTTACAATGACAGGAAGTTTTATTGTAGAAAAGATTTTTACACTACCGGGACTTGGAGGAGCATTTGTTAGTTCTATTCTAAACCGTGATTACACACTCATCATGGGAACAACGATATTTCTTGCTTCTTTTTTGGTAATCATGAACATGCTAGTGGACATCATCTATCAATTTGTTGATCCGCGTATCAAATTAAGCTAAGGAAGGTGCAAGAGGATGAAAGAGAATCGATTGAGTCTTCAATTAAAAATAGATCAGGATGCTTTTGAACCAGCTACTAAGGAAGAAAAACAAAGTCTTGTGATTATGAGGGAAAGCGTTGGGTTCTGGAGAGATGGTTTTCGGCGATTAGCTAAGAATAAAGTAGCTATGGCCAGCATTATTGTAATCGTGATTATAATGATTTTTTCTTTTATTGTACCAATGTTTTATCCATATACTTATGATGTTCAGATCAAAGGAGCTAACAATTTGTCACCGATGCAGTATTCCAGGGAAGAGTTGCTAGCCATTGATAAAGGAGAATCGGTATTTCCACATATTTTTGGTACTGATAAATTGGGAAGAGATTATGCTATTCGTGTCATGATGGGAAGTAGGATATCTCTATTAGTTGGTCTTATTGCCACCGGAATTATTTTGATTATTGGTTCGATTTATGGCGCCATTTCTGCATATTTTGGTGGGTGGGTAGATTTGGTCATGATGCGGGTTGTAGATGTTATTTATACAATACCCGATATACTTCTCATTGTTCTGCTATCATTTGCGCTAAAGTCTCCTTTAGAAAATTTAGCGACGGTTCCAGGATTTCAATGGATTCGCACGCTGGGGATTAACTTTATTAGTATTTTCATCGTATTTGCGTTACTTTACTGGGTCGGAATGGCACGTATGGTAAGAAGCCAAATCTTAACCTTAAAGGAAAGCGAATATGTATTGGCTGCAAAAGCATTGGGTGCTAAGAGTGGTAGGATTATCCGAAAACATTTATTAACTAATTGTCTTGGTACTATCATAGTAACAACTACACTACAAATACCATCTTCAATCTTTACTGAAAGTTTTCTAAGTTTTTTAGGACTAGGGGTTGCGGTTCCACTTCCTTCCCTTGGAAGTTTGGCAAGTTCAGCAATCAACGGGATGAATACATACCCATATCTATTGTTTATCCCGGCAGTATTGATCAGTGTTATTATCCTTAGTTTTAACTTACTAGGGGATGGACTTCGTGATGCTTTCGATCCAAGATTAAAAAATTAAGAGAGGAAATTAAGTGATGTCAGAATATCTAGTAGAGATAAAGAATGAACAACTTTCCTTTTTTACTCAAGCGGGTGAGGTTAAAGCATTAAATGATGTATCATTTCATTTAAAAAAGGGAGAAGTTCTAGGAATTGTAGGAGAAAGTGGTTCGGGTAAATCAGTAACAGCATATAGTCTAATGGGCTTAACTGCATATCCAGGTAAACTGATTGGCGGAACAATAGAATTTAATGGGCATGAAATACATAATATATCAGAAAAAGAAATGCAAAAGATTCGTGGAAATGAAATTTCCATTATATTTCAAGATCCAATGACAAGCTTGAATCCGGTTTATACAATTGGAAATCAAATCATTGAGGTTATTCGCAGGCATACGAATAAGAAAAAACAAGAAGCAAGAGAGTATGCCAAGGAATTATTGAATCTAGTTGGAATCAATGAACCTGAGAAAAGACTAAAACAATATCCACATGAGCTCTCTGGAGGAATGAGACAAAGAGTGATGATTGCCATCGCGCTTGCCTGTGAACCAAAGTTATTAATTGCGGATGAGCCAACTACAGCTTTGGATGTTACAATTCAGGCACAGATTTTAGATCTGATGATGGAGTTAAAAGAAAAACTTGGTATGGCAATTATATTAATCACTCATGATCTCGGTATTGTTGCTAGTATGTGTGAGAAGATTGCTGTTATGTATGCAGGGAAAATTGTTGAATATGGTACGGTAGAAGATATCTTTTATAATACAAAACATGAATATACAAAAGGATTATTAAGAAGTCTTCCTCGTATTGATATGAGTGAACATGCAAAATTAATTCCAATCGATGGAACTCCGATTGATTTATTGAATCTTCCTAATGGTTGTTCTTTTGCTTCACGTTGCGGGAATTGCATGAAAATCTGTTTACAGCAAGTACCACCAGTAACGACGGTAAGTGAAACACATTTTGCTACCTGCTTTATGAACCAAAAGAAAGAGATGGAAGGAGGCAGCAAGGATGAATGAAAATCTTGTTGAGGTTGAAAATCTGAAACAATATTTCTATGCCGGAGGGATTGGAAAGAAAGCGAAATATGTGAAAGCCGTGGATGATGTTAGTTTTTATATCAGAAAGGGAGAAACCTTAGGACTAGTTGGTGAATCTGGTTGTGGGAAAACGACCACAGGACGAAGTCTTTTACGGTTATACGAACCAACTGCCGGTCGTATTATCTATAATAATACGGTCATTTTCGATAAAGAGAAAAAGATAGCACTCGATATGATGCCATACCGAAAGAAAATGCAAGTTGTTTTTCAAGATCCATATGCAAGTCTTAATCCGAGAATGACGGTCGGAGAGATTATAGGAGAGCCAATTGGAATTCATCACTTAATTCAGAATAAGAAAGACCGTCAAGATAGAATTATAGAATTGTTAAATTATGTTGGACTTAATACTGAGCATGCCAATCGTTATCCTCATGAGTTCTCGGGTGGGCAGCGTCAAAGGATTGGTATTGCAAGAGCTTTGGCAGTCAATCCGGAATTCATCGTCTGTGATGAACCGGTTTCTGCATTGGATGTTTCGATTCAAGCGCAGACTATTAATATGTTTGAGGATTTGCAGAATAAATTAGATCTTACTTATCTATTTATTGCTCATGACTTAGCGGTTGTTAATCATATATCCAATCGGATTGGTGTTATGTATCTAGGCAACTTAATTGAGCTGGGGGAGAGTAATGAAGTAATTAAACATAGTTTGCATCCTTATACTAAGAGCTTAATCTCAGCCATACCAATTGCAGATCCTATCAAAGCGAAAGCAAGTCAACGAATCATCCTAAAGGGAGATGTTCCAAGTCCACTAAACCCACCATCTGGATGCCGTTTTTGTACCAGATGTCCCTATGCAACAGAAATCTGTACAGAGCAGAGACCGAAGATGGAGGAAGTAGAAAGTGAGCATTTTGTTGCATGTCACAATATTTCAGCATGTAATTAAAGAAAGGAAAATAGAAATCATTTCTACACGAAGATTAGTAATAAAAAAGTTTGAATACGAGGAATGCTCGTCAGAGAGAAGAGCTAACATAAAAATTCATCTCCAATCAAGAACAACGGATTAATAAGTGCGCGAAAGTCCATACGTTTCGATATCTTCGTCAAGTGTTTATTGATAAAAAGATGGGGGGTAATAAAAAAGGAATTCCAAAGCTAAATAATACAAAAGTTTAGAGATTCCAAGAGATTATAAAATATTAAGGAGGATGTTTATGAAAAAAAGACTAATATTATCAATGTGTCTTGTAATCGCACTTACAGTATCAGCCTGTGGGTCAAAAGATGTCGGTAATAACAATGAGCAGACGAAAGCACCGGTAAAAACCGAAACGTCTGGAAAAGATTTAAAGGTTCAATTAGGACCAAACCCAGAAACCCTAGATCCAGCATTAAACAGTGCAGTTGATGGTGGAAATATGCTACTTCATGCTTTTGAATGTCTTCTTGTCGTAGATGAGGATGGAAAACTTGCGCCTGGTCAAGCAGAGGATTGGGATATATCAGAGGATGGTTTGACATGGACATTCCAGTTGAGAGATGGATTAAAATGGTCAAATGGGGAAGTACTTACTGCAAATGATTTTGTATACAGTTGGAAACGTGTATGTGATCCAGAAATTGCTGCACCATATGCAGAAACTGTACTAGGTATGGTAAAAGGTTATGAGGAAGCTATCGGAGGCAATATTGATGCATTAGCAGTTTCAGCTCCAGATGATAAGACATTTGTTGTAGAATTAAATAGTAATTGCTCCTTCTTTGGCAGTCTCGCAGCATTTGCAACTTTGAGTCCTGTAAATGAAGCAACTGTTACTGCAAATAAAGATGCTTGGGCAGTAAATGCTAGCACCTATATATCCAATGGACCATTTTATATGAAGGAATGGGTTCCAGGTTCCCATATAATATTTGCAAAAAATCCAAATTTCTGGAATGCGAGTGCAGTTAAGCTTGATACCTTAACATTCCTTCTAATGGAGGACTCCAATGCTTCTTACAATGCTTATAATACGGGAGAAGCGTTATTTATTAAGGATGTTCCAACCGAAGAAATACCAAGTTTAGGAGGAAATCAAGAATTTCATGTAGAACCAATTATCGGAACCTACTATCTCTCCTTAAACAATAATTTGAATGCATTCAAAGATGCAAAAGTCCGTAAAGCATTAAGTCTCGCAATTGACCGTAACTATGTAGCAAATACTTTGATGCAGGGTACTTATACTGCAGCATCGAACTTTATGGGTCCTGGCTGGAGCGATACAGATGGTTCTTCCTTTATTACAAATGCTAATGGCGGGGCACCTTACATTGATACGGCAAACGTTGATGCAAATTTAGTTGAAGCTAAGAAATTATTAGAAGATGCAGGATATAAAGATGGAATTGGATTCCCAGTTATCACTTATTCAACGAATGATTCTGGTTACCATAAAGTAGTAGCAGAATATTTACAACAGGCATGGGCAGAACTTGGTATCACTCTGGAAGTAAACATTATGGAATGGGCAAGCTTCACCCCAGCAAGGCGCGCCGGTGAGTATGATGTTGCACGTAATGGCTGGGTTGGAGATTATAGTGATCCATCCAATATGCTTGATCTATTATATTCCAGCAACGGAAATAACGATGGTAAGTTCAATAATGCAGAGTATGATGCTGCTATGAATATCTCAAGAACTACATTGGACTTAACAGAGCGTTCTCAGGCATTGCATAAAGCAGAGGACATCCTGATGTCAGAAGCAGCTTGTATTCCACTTGCATATTACAATGACTTTTGGCTACAAAGCAGTAAAATTACTGGGTCTTGGCATTCACCTTATGGATATTGGTTCTTTATGTATGCAGATGTAACAGAATAGAATCTTTGATTTATATACAAAAAATAGGGACTGACACAAAATGAGGTTAGACTACGTTATATTATAGTTATATTATGATATAAAAAATATGACAATATAACGTAGTAGTTACCCTCATTTTGAATCAGTCCCTATTATTTATGTGTTTAGATAGAATAGACAATGCTAAAAAGAATATGGATTAGATATGGTTGTAGTATTTTTAAAATAATCACTAGGTACTGATTGATTGTGAGATACGAGATATTGACTTTGGTGGGAGTATGTCTATTGGGGACAGATAGTATCAAAATATAATAGAAACCATGTAATGCTAAGGGAAAAATGAAAATAAAAACTTTTCATTAATTAGTTGTTATTACTATTTAAAATAAATTAGTAAATCATAGAACTATGTGTTATACTAGATGCTGACTAAAAAAAGAAAATATAATAAAAATAAATCTGCCTGCAGATGAAAAAATAATGTTATATTTAGAAGTGGAAGTAGAATGAATTTTAATGAAATGAATTTAATAAAACCGTTGTTGCAAGCCATCAAGGAAGAAGGATTTATAGAGCCATCACCGATTCAAAAAAAGACGATTCCCCTAGTACTTGAAGGTAGAGATATCCTAGGATGTGCCCAGACGGGAACTGGTAAGACAGCAGCATTTGCATTACCTATTTTACAGAGTTTATCGAAAGGTGAGGGCAGTGGAGTCCGTGCCCTTATTATTACACCAACGAGGGAATTGGCGATTCAGATATATGAAAGTTTTGAGTGTTTTGGTAAGTATACGTCGCTTAAGCAAAGTGTTATTTACGGTGGAGTAGGACAAAGTTTACAAGTTAATTCTTTAAAAGCGGGAATAGATATTCTAATAGCAACGCCTGGTCGACTTAATGATTTGATTGGACAAGGTTATATTACGTTAGATGCAATCGAGATGTTTGTACTAGATGAAGCAGATCAAATGCTTGATATGGGTTTTTTAAATGATATAAAAAAGGTGATAAAATTATTACCGAAGACACGACAGACATTACTGTTTAGTGCGACGATGCCAAAGGAAATTGAATCACTAGCAACTAATTTACTAAACAATCCTGAAATAATTAAAATTAGTCCGGTAACAAGTACGGTCGATTCCATCGAACAAAGTGTTTATTTTGTTGATCGTTTAAATAAAATCTCATTATTAACATCATTGATCAAAGAGCATAAGATGTCAAGGGTTCTTGTATTTACTAAAACAAAACATGGTGCTGATCGTGTGGCAGATAAGTTAAACAAGGCAAAAGTTAAGACACAAGCAATTCATGGTGGTAAAGGTCAGAATGCAAGGCAGACTGCACTTAGTGATTTTAAAGAGGGAAAAATCAAAGTATTGGTTGCAACTGACATCGCTGCAAGAGGTATTGATATTTCAGAGTTATCCTATGTGGTAAATTACGATATCCCAAATCAAGCAGAAATTTACATTCATCGTATCGGAAGAACAGGACGCGCCGGATTAGGTGGAAATGCAATCAATTTATGTAATATTGACGATATGGATTATTTAAGAGAAATTGAAAAACATATTGGTATGGTTATTCCAGAGGTTCCCTCCAAGTGGCCGATGTTAATACTTGAGAAGACGGAAAAGCCAGTCAGAGGTCAAAGGCCAGAAAATACTACAAAGAATGTAGGCAAGGAATCTGTTAAGACGGAAGAAAAGATTTTGCTAAACGAAGGAGCAAAGAAAACGAAAGCTCACAAGAAGCCTGTATATAAAACGGGAGAGGAAAGTAAAAAAATGTCCTCTACTAAGAAGAAAGGGTCTGCAATAGGTAATAAGAATACAGTTGCAGGTAAGAAGCAGCAATTACAAGAAAAGAATAGCACTGTAATAGAAAAGAAAAAAACTGTTATCGATAAAAAGAAAACTGTTATTGATAAAAAGAAAACTGTCATTGATAAAAGGAAAACTGTTATTGATAAGAAGAACGCTGTTATTGACAATAAGAAATCTGTTATTGGAAAGAAAAAACACAAGTCTATCTCAATGTAATTTAATCTAGCTTTCTATCTTTCATCCTATGATTTTTATTTGTTTTAACATTTTCATATGATATAATAATAAAGAGAATACTAAAAATAAGATTTAATCTATGATAAATGAAACAATAGATTTACTCGTAGTGAAAGGAGAAAAAATGAAATATTTTATAATTGAAGGAAATATAACAAATCCAGAATTAATGAATGATGATATTATGAAAGAACATATGGCTTATACACAAAAAGCTATGGATAAAGGCTTAGTATTAATGTCTGGTCTTAAAGAAGATATGAGTGGTGGATTAACTATAATGAAAAGTGAATCTTTGAATGAAGTAGAGGAATATTTATCGAATGAACCTCTAAAAATGAATGGGATACAAGATTATAAAGTGCTTGAATTTTCTGCTCATTACTTTAATCCTTCAGCTAGTGAATGGTTTCAATCATAGTTTCATTAAAAAATAGTGCAAAAACTGCGTCATGTATTGACTTTAAAAGCCATTACAAGACGCAGTTTTCTTTATTTCCATTATTATAGTCCTGGAATACGACCGTATATTTTTTCTCTTGAATCATAATCAACGGATTGAATCTTTACCATTGCATTCTTTTTCTTTGCGGTTTCTATTGAATTTACGCTAGAATCTCCACCATTAGCACCTATGATTTGTCCATCTCCAATATAGATTGCAACATGTACTACATTACCACTGGATTTGGATTTAAAAAATACTAAATCTCCTGGTTTTAATTCACTTCGTGTAATTTTCTTTACATAATTAGCTTGGTCAGCAGAAACCATATAGGAATTCATTAAACCAAACTTCTTAAATACTTGATAAGTATAATGAGAACAGTCTAAACCGTAACTACTTCCTTGCGGATAATTTCCTCCCCATTGATAGTATATACCTAGAAATGTTTTTGCATATTCTACAATCTCATTTCTGGTAGGGGATGTTGAAGAAGAGTTACTTGTTTCTGAATTTTCTGAAGAAGTACCAGATTTAAAATAGGTGCTACTTACATATCCAACCGATTTACCCCATACAACCTTGTACCATCCATCCTCTGCACTGATAATTGGTAAAACAGTTTGGCTTGGGATATTACCGAGTATCTGAGAAGAAGTGGAAGCGGATGAACGTAAGTTTAAGGTTCCTCCATTGGTAACAACAGTTCCATATTTGGTGGATGATATGTTGATATATGATTTGTGTGCATAGCCAACATTTCCACTGGTACTATAGATTACTTTATAGAAGTCACCAGAACTTCCGATTACTTGAATTGGAGTATTGGGATTTAAGGAAGAAACATTTGCAGAGGAAGTACTGGCAGATGCACGGATATTCAGTGGTGTCTCTTTTGTGGTACTTACTCCAACGTTTGGTTCTGAATTACTTGCTGCCCAAGTTACTATTTTAGGACTAAGACAAACAAGTGAAAATATAAGACCAAACATTACGATCAAACGTTTTAACAGTAGTTGCTTTGTTTTTAACATAAATACCTCTTTTCATTATAGCTGTCTTGGTGTTACAAAACAGGATATAGTTACTCCTGTAGGTATAGAAGGAAGGCTAGCAGGGGGACCTACTAATCATCTCGTAACAATATTGTAATAAATAGTTAACATAATAGCAACAGTAAATATATGGTGGAGATTATTGTTTAATAAACTTAATTGTGAGATACTATACTTTATAGTAATCAATTTTTATAGTGAATCAAAAATATATTATAGCGATGTGTGTATAACTAAGTGACGTAACATATTAAAATTGACCAACCATAACTAATCAGGGAGTTTCCTTTATGTAAAGTGATATAATTACGATTTTACCAATATGGTAGGAATTTAGAGCTTATTAATTATAGATAAATAAATATTAGTGGAGGAGAAAATGAAAAATTATAAGAAATACATATATTTGCCTATCATAGTTACTATCATGCTACTTAATGGTTGTCATAAAAACAATAGTGAATCAGTACAAAACTTAAATGAGGATAAGTCACAAATAACAATAACGCAAGGAGTACTAGATAGTAGTGAAACTCCATTAATAGAAGAAAATGTGGATTGGTCGATAATACAGAAGGAGAAAATATTAGAAGAAAATCCGAAATATAAAGCCTATACTGATTATTCATTTTCTCTTCACGATGCATACATAACACTTTTTATAACTCCTGACTCTAAGAATGAATTTTTAAATTTTCATGGAGATATTTGGGCATATGGTAAAGACTGGATTACTCAAGTGGAAGAAGACACCTACATTTCACTGAATACATATGGGATTAATACATTGAGTGATATAGAATACTTTCGATATGATAGAAGCTATCCAACAGATAGTTTTACGGTTCTTTTTATGCTTGATGAGAAAAAACAACTGCGTCAGATTTCCTTGTCAGGCGCGCTTAATGAGGTTAAAGGAAATGAGTTAACAGTTTTTGAGTCTTCCTATGATTTGGTATATTTAAAGTCAGAAAATTATAGCTGCGGCCATACATGGAAACCTTATTTCTATTATTTAGATGATTATGATATCAAAGAGTATGAAGCTCATAAAATTGAAAAAGAAGATTTTCTAAAATATGATGGGTCTCAGGAAATTGTAGATCAAATTACTTCAAAATATGAGAATGCAGATAAGCAGATAACATTGAAATTTTTAGAAAGAGATAACGGTTTGATTCATATCAACATTATGTTTGAGTCGTCGCAAGATATTTCTTATTATTATGAAACATATCAAATAGTGAAGCAGAAGCTTATAAGAGTTAATAATGGAGAGGGTAATTATCGTGGATCCTCATTAACAATAAGTGAGATAGAAGAAGCATTACATACTACGCACGGCGAAATGGATGAAGTGAAATTGGTTTATCTCTTAGATTATTCAGAAGAAGATAATACGATTACGATACAGAACATTGAGTGGCTTACACCATGGGCAGAAGAAGATAAAGCTAGGATTAGAGAGCTTATAGATGCGGATAAAATTCCATATGGAGAAGATGTCTGGGGATGTGAATATTATATTTATACGACTCCAGATGATATAGAGACTTATAAGCTATCAAATGATGTAAAAATCATTCTCAGAACTATGAGACAGAATTGGGATGAATTTGACATTACAAAATTAAAGGAAGTAGAGGATAGATTTATATTAAGCATTTCTATTAAGGATAATTTGGTATACTTAGTCTATGAAATTTATGTTCCGTAAATATAAATTCATAAATTAATTTTCCTTTAATTAATATTGCTTAGATTAAAATTGCTTAAAATGATATCCCCTAAATTAATATTGCATAATATGAAATTCCTTATGGTAGCATTCCTTATAGTAGCATTCCTCATAATAGCGTGCTTTACGGAATGAGTCTAACAAAATTAATTATTCAGTTTTAACATAGAGCAAGAAAAGGCCTGCCGTAGAGTAACCCACTAAAAATAGTTATAAAAAGGTACCTCGATTTGGTTTGTAAAAAAAGCCATTTCAAGGTACCATTATAATTCAGAAGTACTATTTTAATTCAGAAGTACTATTTTATTTCGTAATTACTATTTTATTTCGTAAGTACTATTTTATTTCACTAATACTATTCTAAAACTACTTATGATAAATTATCTTGCAATATCCTCTTCATTTATAGCAATTGTTTCAAGCTGTGATGTACAGTGAGGGCAGCGAGAAGCATTAATATTTATCTTTGTCATGCAATATGGGCAATCCTTCTCTGTAGGTTTTACTTCAACCTTTTTTCTCTTATCATCAAAGGATAGTATTCTGTTCATCCCTTTTACTAAAAGGAAGACTACAAAAGCCATGATGACAAAGTTAATTAATGCAGTTATAAAGGCACCGTATCTTAGTGTTATCCCAAAGATATTAAGCTGTAATGAGTCGAAGTTTTGGCGAGTAAATAAACCAATGATTGGTGAAAGTATGTTATCAGTTAAAGACGTTACGATTCCTTGAAACGCACTACCGATAATAACACCGACTGCTAGGTTCATAACATTACCTTTTAAAGCGAATTCTCTGAACTCTTTTAAAAATTTTTTCATTCTTTTCTCCTTTTGTTTTTAAATCATATTATTATTTTAGTACGATTGGACAAGAAAGTAAATAATAAGACAAAAGATATTATTTACAGAATAAATGCTTTTTTGATTTAAAAATCTAAAATAATATATAGTTATAGCAAATATTTCATTGCATTCATTGTATGTATGGGTATAATAGAAACAGATCATACGTAGGAAAGGAACTACTACATGTTAGATAATAAATTTACACAATACAAACTTTGTGAGGAGATTATTCAAGCATTATCTATGCTTCATTATATAGAACCAACTCCAATTCAAGAAAAAGTTATACCGCTCGCTTTAGAAGGAAAAGACATTATAGCAAAATCAAAAACAGGAAGTGGTAAGACAGCAGCTTTTGCCATACCAATCTGTGAATCAATCGTCTGGGAGGAGAATTTACCTCAAGCTCTTGTCTTGGAGCCAACTAGAGAATTAGCCTACCAGGTTAAGGATGAAATCTTTAACGTTGGACGCATGAAAAGAGTCAAGGTTCCAGTAGTATTTGGAGGATTTCCATTTGACAAGCAAGCACTTACCCTAAAGCAAAAATCTCACATTGTTGTAGGAACACCGGGAAGAGTGTTGGATCATTGTGAGACTGGAACGTTAAAATGCAGCAATGTGAAATATGTTATCATCGATGAAGCTGACCTTATGCTTGATATGGGATTCCTAGATGATGTTAAGCGAATACTTTCCTATTTACCAGAAAATATAACGATAATGCTATTTTCTGCAACCATGGGGGAAGCTTTATATGCATTGACTGATGAGTTTATGAATTCTCCGGTGGAAGTGAAGTTAGAAGATGGTACAGAGACCGTGGATAGTATTGAACAGTTAGGCTGTTTTGTAACAGAAGAGGATAAGTATGAATTATTCCTTCGTATGCTATATAAAAATAACCCAACGAACGCGATGATCTTTTGTGGTACCAGGGAAATGGTAGAGGTTTTATATTATAAACTTAAGAAAGAAAAAGTTTGGTGTGGTATGCTGCATGGGCTTATTGATCAAAAACAACGAATTCATACGATTGATGATTTCCGAACAGGTGGATTTCGTTATCTGATTGCTACGGATGTGGCAGCTAGGGGTGTTGATTTCGATGATATAACACACGTCATTAATTATGACTTACCTATGTCAAAAGAAACCTATGTTCATAGAATTGGACGAACTGGACGAAATGGAAAGAGTGGTAAGGCAATTAGTTTCATTCGTGAGGAAGAGAAGAAGATGCTTTCGTTAATTGAAAAGTTTACTGGAACTCCAATCGAAATCGTTACGCCTCCGTCAGAGGAAGAAGTTAGAGAGTTTTTATATAAAGAAAAATTTAACGAAGCTCAGCAAAAGAAACAAGAACGAAAAAAGAAAAAAGGTGATGTCTTTCAAAAAGATATCATGAAACTGACAATCAGCGGTGGTAGAAAATCAAAGCTTAGGACATGCGAGGTTGTCGGTACTATCAGTGGTATTGAAGGTGTGAATGGAAAAGAAGATATTGGTGTGATTGATATACGAGATAGTATTACCTATGTAGAAATTCTAAATGGGAAAGGGAATTTAGTCCTAAATGAACTTCCAAAGCGTACGATGAAGGGAAAATGTCGAAAAGTTAGTATAAGCAACTAAGATACGATAAATAACACGCTTCGAGAACTTTTCTTTGTTTAGAATAAGCGTCTGTGTAATGTTTTAACCTTTGTTTCATACAAAGAAAATAATCTATAAAAAATATCAACTTTATGTTATCCTATAAGTGCAGCTCCTTTCTGAGGTATGGTTATTGTGTTTTTAACTCAATTTTACTACAAATCAGTTAGGAGTTTTCTTTTTTCGTACGATATAATTAAAGGTTCAAAGGGGAATCAGAAGAAGAAATTAATAAGAGAGAAGTAGATACTTTTATAAGCAAATGGGATTAGTGAAACAAAATCGTGATACTTACTTTAAGCAGTAGCTATTAACAATGAAACAAAAATGATTGCAATGAAACAGAGGGGATAAACAAAGAAAAAAAATTTTTATACTTTCAAAGAGGCAGAGGGGACAAATAATGAATTCAAGGGGTTACTTACCAATTAACACGGAGTAGGATTTTTGAAAGGAGAAGAAGATGTATCGGGTTTTACTTGTGGATGATGAAGATTTAGCAAGAGAGTCAATTAGCCGTTGCATCAAGTGGTCTGATTTAGGACTATCATTGGTTGGAACATGTAAAAACGGTAAGGAAGCCATTCTGTTTGTCACGGAACATGAAGTGGATATTGTTCTGACTGATATCTGTATGCCATATGTAGATGGGATGGAATTAAGCAAATTCTTGTATGAGAATCACAAAGACATAAAGATTGTAATATTTAGTGGTTATCATGAATTTGATTATGCAAAACAAGCAATGAAGTATAAAGTAATCGAGTATTTATTAAAGCCCGTTACAGCGCAGGAGCTAAGTGATGTTTTGATAAATCTTACCAATGAATTAAATAAGAATCAGAAAGAACAACAAGAAATAACAATAATGAAACAAGAATACAATAAAAGTTTAACTTTGGTGAAAGGACAAGTATTATCCGATTTGATGCTTGAAGGAAACCCTAACGAACAGTTAAAAAATGATTTACAACGATTACAAATACATATCGAAGACTCTAATTTACGTGTCGCATCTTTTATGGTGACATCATTTGATAGTGATGAACCAAAACAAAGTGCTTTAATATTAATTACCATAGTAAAAATAATTGAAACAACGATTAAAGATTACGAAGACTGTATCGTTTTTCAAGGAATGGATAATGGTATATACCTAATCTTTCACACGTCACAAAAAAGAAATCTTGAGGATAAAATTCACTTAATTCTAAATGATATCAAAAAAAATATTGAAGCAGCTATGTCTTTTCATATTCAGGTTGGAATGGGTAGATGGGTGCATGGTATTCAAAACCTCTCAATCTCATTTGAAGAAGCAAAACGAGCTCTTTCCTATCGCTATTTAGATCACAATACTTATCTTTGGGATATAGATATGATTAAAATGGTGGATAAGGTAGGCATTTATGATCATCTTGAAGCTTTTCAGACTGCGATAAGAGGTAACGATAAAGAAGAAATCAAAAAATTACTGGGGCAATTGCAAAAAGAATTTTACATAGGTTATCTTGATAAAAACAGAATTTTGCTTTATTTACAAAGGATTATCTTGTTAACACGTAAGTTATTAGAAGAAGCAGATATGGAGAATAATAGTCAGATACCAAAGGAGCACGACATATTAGAGCAAATAAGTAAAGCACCTTACTTAGAGCAGGCAATGAAACTGTTACAAAACTATTTGAATGAAATAGCGTGCCAGCTAAGTATAGGGAAGGAAAGTAACAGCGAAAAATTAGTTGCACAAGCGAAGGCTTATTTGAACAAAAATTTTAACAACCCTGATTTAAGTTTATCTATTCTTTGTCAAGAACTATTAATCAGCCCATCGTATTTCAGCTCGATTTATAAAGCATCAACCGGAGAGACTTTTTTAGAGACCTTAAATCAAATACGCTTAGAGCAGGCAAAGCTATTGTTACGAAATACAAACCTTAGGAATTATGAAGTTGCGTTAAAGGTAGGATTTAGTGATCCTCATTACTTTAACATCGCTTTTAAAAAAGCAACGAAAATGACTCCAAAAGAGTTTGTTAAGAGAAATGATTGAGGGTTAAACGATGAATTTTTCATTTAAAACTATACGTTCAAAGATTTTAGTCTCATTTCTTATATTGATCATTCCAATGATTATGATAGCGGCTAGGATATCAATGACTTATACAGAAAACTCCGTTGTTACGAATTCAATGGAATATACATCAGAACTCATTAATCAAATGAACTCGGATGTTGATTCTTATATAGGTTACATGGAAAATATCTCTCAATTGGCATTGCTGGATTCCGATGTACATACTTTTTTAAATAGTGATTACGAGGAACTAGATAGTAGGCAGTTTGCAAAAGAGCGTGTAATGAATCAATTTGGAACAATTCTAGATTTAAGAAGTGATATAACAAATCTCGCAATTATTGGGACCAATGGCAGGTACATATTAAATCGAGGGGAGGATGAGATTAATCCCTACCTAGATGTAAAACAAAAAGAATGGTATAAAAAAGCAATCGCAGGTAATGGAAAGATTTATATATCCTCCTCTCATGTACAAAATATTGTCAATGGAAAATACCAATGGGTTGTTAGTTTAAGTAGAGCAATCAAAGACAAAGAAAGTGATGAAATGATCGGAGCTCTATTGGTTGATTTAAATTACAATGTTATTAATAATCTTTGCAAAAAAATTAATCTAGGTTATAAAGGTTATATCTTTTTGCTTGATGAAGAGGGTAATATTATTTATCATCCGAAACAACAACTAATCTATAATGGACTGATCAATGAAAAAACTTTAGAAGTAAAGGAATGTAAGGAAAGCTATTTCTTAACGGAGGGAACAGATAGAAAACTTTATGTGATTTCTAGGTCAGAGAAAACTGGATGGACAGCGGTTGGAGTTGCCAATGTATCAGAATTATTTTTGCAAAGAGAACAGACCCAGAGACTTTATCTCATCAGTACGGTGGCTATCCTTCTTATCGCTATGTTACTGTCTATATTGATTTCAAGAGCGATAACCAAACCAATAAAGAAATTAAGAGATTCGATGAAGGAAGTGGAAAAGGGAAATTTCCATGAGAAGGTAGAAACCTCTGGTAGTGATGAAATCGCAAACTTAGGTAAGTCGTATAACATTATGATTCAGACCGTTGATGAATTGATGGAAGCGAGGGTAAAAGATCAAGAGCAGAAAAGAAAAAGCGAACTTCGTGCTTTGCAGGCTCAGATAAATCCGCATTTCTTATATAATACCTTGGACTCCATTGTTTGGATGGCGGAAGAAGGCAAGAATCAAGAAGTGGTAACGATGACAGCTTCTTTAGCAAAACTATTTCGTCAAAGTATCAGTAATGAAGCAGAAGAATTTACACTTAGGCAAGAAGTTGACTATGTAAGGAATTATCTTGTCATTCAAAAAATGCGTTATAAAGAACAACTAAATTATGACATTCAAGTTCCGGAATCTATTCTAAACTATTATGTGATTAAATTAATTCTACAACCTTTAGTAGAAAACGCTTTATATCATGGTGTGAAGTATAAGGATGGGGTAGGAACAATCTTTGTTGATGGATATGAAACGGAAAGTACGGTGGTTCTTCAGGTTATCGACGATGGAATTGGGATGGATGAAGAGGAATTATCACATCTATTTGAAAAAAGAAAGTCTACACATAAAACTAGTCGCGTTGCGATACGGAATATCCATAATCGGATCCAGCTTCATTATGGTAAAGAGTTTGGTCTTAGTTTTGAGAGTAAAAAAGGCTACGGAACAAAAGTAATGATTACCCTTCCAAAAAAAATGGGTCTATAAAAGAAAAGCTCAGGATTGGAGGTTAAAGTGAAACATAAGAAGATATTTTTAATCAGTGCTAGTATGTTATTAACGTTAAGTCTTGCGTTCTTTATATACATAAGGACTTTAGAAAAGCCGAAACAATACTATATGATTTGCATTCCTAAAGTTTTAGATGATTCCAGTGATTTCTGGAGTGTCTTAGTGGAAGGCGCACAGATGGCAGCGAAAGAATATGAGATAAAATTAGAGTTTATGGCCCCTGAAAAAGAGGAAGACTATCTGGTACAGAATGAACTTATTGAAGAGGCGATTAAGAGAAAACCTGATGTAATATTATTGGCAGCAGCAGATTACGAAAAAACTTACGATGCTGCAAAAGAAATAAAGGATGCAGGGATTAAGCTTATTGTAATAGATTCTGGTATGAAACAAGATATTGCAGATATTACTGTCGCCACAGATAATATACAAGCAGGAATAAGAATAGGTGCAGTTACTAAAAATTTGGTTCGAAAGAGTGGTAAAATAGGAGTCATTAGCTTTGTGAAAAATTCGAAGACAGCAATGGATCGTGAAGAAGGACTTAAAATCGGACTGAGTGATGATAGCAATAAAATAGAAGCTATTTACTATTGTGATTCTAATTATGACAAAGCGTATGATGGTACCGTAGAACTGCTAACTAAGTATCCAGACATTAGCGTTATGGTTGGACTTAATCAATATTCAGCGACAGGAGCAGCAAGAGCAATAAAAGATATGTCATTGGAAGCAAAAGTTAAGTTAGTGTGTATTGATAGTTCAATGGAACAAATTCAATATTTAGAAGAAGGTATCTTTGAAGCAATGGTAGTACAGAAGCCATTTAATATTGGATATCTAGGTGTTGAAAAAGCGCTAAAGCTTCTAAAAAAAGAATATGTTCCAAAGCAATTAGATTCTGGCTGTGCTCTAATTACGAAAGATAATATGTTTATTGGAATGAATCAAAAGTTAATATTTCCATTTAAAGAAGAATAATTGAATCCTATAGAAAAGGTTAAAAGGCTACTTCAAAAGTAGTTTTTTAACCTTTTTTCATAGATTTATCTATTAAAATATACAAATAAATACACTATACTATAGAAAAGTTAGTAAATATTAACAACACAGGAAAGGGTGAAGACTTTGGATAACGTTATTATTACCATGAAGGGTATTAATAAAGCCTTTTCAGGAGTACCAGCTTTAAAAGATGCAAGATTAGAAGTCTGTACCGGAGAAGTACATGCACTTATGGGTGAAAACGGTGCTGGAAAATCGACATTGATGAAGATTCTAACTGGAATTTATAGCAAAGACTCAGGGGCGATAATCTATGAAGGGAAAGAAATAGAATTTAAAAATCCACGAGAAGCAAAAGATGCAGGTATTACAATTGTTCACCAAGAATTGAACATGATGAATCATTTGACCGTTGCTCAAAACCTATTCATTGGCAGAGAGGATATGAAAGGTTCTTTTATCAACGACAATAAAATGAATGAGAAAGCACTTGCATTGTTTGATAAATTAAATATTTCGATTAATCCCAAAGAAATTATGGGTAACCTAACGGTTGGAAAACAGCAGATGGTTGAAATTGCAAAAGCAATATCAACAGACGCTAAAGTCATTGTTTTTGATGAACCAACCGCTGCTTTAACGGAAGTAGAAATCAATGAATTATTTAAAGTGATTAGAGACTTAAAGAAAAAAGGAATTGCGATCATCTACATATCTCATCGTATGGATGAAATTAAAGAAATCACAGACCGCGTGACAATTATGCGTGATGGAGAATATGTTGGAACCTTAATTTCTAATGAATGTTGTAAATCAGACATAATTAATATGATGGTTGGACGTGTTATTTATGAAGATCCAAAACAGTTTAGTAATGTAGAAGAGAATGCCGAGGTTATTCTATCTGTGAAGCATTTGAATGCAGGTAAAATGGTGAAAGACGTTAGTTTTGATTTAAGAAAAGGAGAGATTCTTGGTATCTCAGGACTTATGGGTGCTGGAAGAACAGAGCTTGCAAGAGCAATCTTTGGAGCAGATAAGATTGATAGCGGTGAAATCTTTATCAGAGGTGAAAAAGTTACGATAAAGTCTCCTATGGATGCCGTAAAATATGGGATTGGTTACCTTTCTGAAGATAGAAAACGATACGGAATTATCGTGGAAAAGTCAGTTGCGGATAATACTGTGTTGGCTACCTTAGAGCATTATACAAAAGGAATTTTCTTAAAGAATAGGAAAATCCGAGAAGACTCTGAAAAATATATTAAACTACTAAATACAAAAGCTCCATCGGTGGAAGCCTATGTTAAGAATCTTTCTGGAGGAAATCAACAAAAGGTTGTTATTGCAAAATGGCTGATTAGAAACAGCGATATCATTATCTTTGATGAACCAACAAGAGGAATTGATGTTGGTGCGAAAAGTGAGATTTACTCCTTGATGAATGAGTTGATTAAAGAAGGAAAATCGATAATTATGATATCTTCAGAGCTTACTGAAATTCTTCGTATGAGTGATCGTATTGTTGTGATGTGTGAAGGTAATAAAACAGGTGAGCTATCCATTGAAGAAGCAAGTCAGGAAAATATCATGCAATATGCAACGCTTAGGGATTAATTGGAGGGAAAGAAATGAATAAATTAGTTAACAAAATAAAGTCAATCGGAACACAGAAGGTTGCAGCGCTACTAGCATTAATCGTAATTTATCTATTTTTCTTTCTGATGAGTCCGGCATTTCGTTCCATGAGTACATTAGTCAGCATCTTTGACTCCTCTTATTATATAGGATTTATGGCAATTGGTGTGACTTTTGTTATTGTAACTGGTGGAATTGATTTGTCTATAGGTACAGTATTAATATGTTCTGCACTTACTGGAGGGGTACTTTATGAAAAAGGAGTTCCTTTATGGCTGTGTCTCATCATTATCGTTTTATGCGGTACATTCTTTGGATTATGTAATGGAATTATGGTTGCCATTATGAAACTTCCTGCATTTATAGCAACACTTGGAACCATGATGGTGACAAGAGGGTTAGGTTCTATTATAACAAAGACTAAGAGTATAACATTCCCACTTAGAACCTCTAACGATGGTTGGTATAAATCAATTTTTCGTACCGGATCCACAGAGCATTTTCCTTCTGGATTTCCAACAGGTATAATCTTATTACTGTTATTCATGATCGCAATGACTATTATCTTAACAAAAACAAAGCCAGGAAGATACATATTATCATTAGGAAGTAACAAGGAAGCAACAAGACTATCTGGTGTTAACATCGTGAAATGGGAGATTTTAGCTTACGTCATAAGTGGTACCTTTGCTGGAATTGCAGGAATTGCATATGCAGCAATCAACTCTACCTTAATGCCTGGAACAGGTAATGGTTTTGAGCTTGAAGCAATTGCAGGTGTTGTAATTGGTGGTACTTCTTTGGCAGGTGGAGTTGGTACTGTAATTGGTACAATCATCGGTGTATTCATTATGTGCGTATTGAAAACAGGACTTCCATTCATCGATTTACAACCACATTATCAATTATTGATAACCGGTATTGTATTAATTATTGCTGTTTACTTAGATGTTAGAAATCGTAAAAGAAAATCTAGTTAAAGAATGAACGGAACACCGTAAAGAAAATTTGTTAAAGAATGAAAAGAAAACCGTAAAAATAAATCACATTAACTTATTATAGCATTTAACACTTAATTTCGTACGCTTTTAGTTTACATAAAAGCTATTAAAAAGGAGGATTTGTTTATGAGAGCAAAAAAAGTTATCGCGATTTCCTTGACGGCAGTTATGATGTTAGGTCTACTGTCTGGGTGTAAGAAGGAGGATTCTAATGACAAAGCTACAAGCGGTTCCGGTAAAGAAATGACGGTTGAAATTGTAGCAAAAGGTTTCCAACATGACTTTTGGCAAGCAGTATTAGCAGGAAGTAAGAAAGCAGAAAAAGAATTCAATGTTAAAACAAATTTCGTGGGTCCAGAGGGTGAAGGTGCAATTGCAACGCAAGTAGAACAGATTAACAATGCAATTAATAAAAAACCTTCTGCAATATGTCTTGCAGCTCTTGATACAAATGCAGCTTTAGATGCACTTAGTCAAGCTAAGTCACAAGGTATTCCAATCATTGGTTTTGACTCTGGTGTACCAGGTGCACCAGAAGGTTCTGTAAAGGCAAATGCAGCAACAGATAATTATGCAGCTGGTGAATTAGCAGCTACAAAAATGTACGAAGCAATTAAAGATAAGGTAACTAATCCATCCAATGTTGTTCGTATTGGTGTAGTGTCCCAAGAAGCTAACTCTGATTCCATCATCAAACGTACATCAGGTTTTGTTGACAAGATGAGTTCTTTAATTGGTGAAAATAACTCCTGCGTAGAAGGTCATGATAAGTATAATCGTAAATCAGATGGTGCGAAAGTTATCATTGAAGTGCGTATTCCAGCAGAAGTTACTGATAACGCAGGTAAGACAGAAGCATTAACATTATTAAACAAAGAAGACTTAGTTGCTATTTATGGATCTAATGAATTTGCAGCAAAATGTATTATTAACGCAAATGAAGGTTTAAATAAGCTTGGTGAAGGTAAAGTTATCGCAGTTGGTTTTGACTCTGGTGCACTTCAGATTGATGCTATTAAGAATAAGGTATTCTATGGTTCTGTTACACAAGATCCAGTTTCCATTGGATATAATGCAGTACGTTTAGCTGTTGCAGCAGCAAAGGGTCAGAAAGTAGAAGATGTGGATACTGGTTGTCAGTGGTATAATTCAGAAAATTATAATTCAGCCGATATTGCACCTTGTTTATATCAGTAATACCCTCTTTTAGAATAGAATTAATACAAAAGGGAAGGTTCTTTAAAAGGAACCTTTCCTTTTGTATGTTGCAGATGCTTCGCTAAGTTTCTGACTATTTAAGTTGGGTTCTTTTTTAGGTGATGAGGTACGAAGTACATTGCAGCACCACCAACAAAGAAGCGCTCCTCGAATGCTTGAAAAAAAGGTTAGATAAAAAAATAGCAAATATTTAGAGAAAATTACTTCTAAAAATCCTGCTATCAAAGTGATTCTTGGTGACATTCTTTACATTTATTAAATCAATGTTTTCTAGACAATATGAAGAAAAAAAACTGATGAAAGCGTGTCTTTTTCTATTGAAGAAGGTGAGTTTGTGGGGCTATCGGACCAAATGGAGCAGGGAAAACAACAATAAAGATGCTATATCGATAATAATTCGGTAAGTATCATTGAAAAGATACGGCTCTGCAAGGTATAATTAAAATGAAAAGAGCTCTATAAATTGCCAATATAGGAACTAACAGTAATAACAATCGTCTAATCTATTATAATGTATTCCTATATTAAAGAAAACTAATCGAAAGCAATCTTGCAAGACAGATTATATCTTACGAAATAATATAATTTTAACAAAACAAAATATATTAAAAGTAAATCTTACGAAACAAAATGAAGGAGGGGGTTGTGTGTTCCAAATAAACAAATGTTGTTTATATACAATAGTAAGCATCTTAGTATTAATTGCTCTTTTATCTTCTATAACTGGATGTGCTAAGAGAATGAAAAGTGCAAACTTGATGAATGATATAAGAACAGAAACAGTAAATAAAAAAACTGTGGATGAAAAATTTATAACTCAAACTGCGAATTTTTCAGTGGATCTATTTAAAAAGGCTGTAAAAGATAATGAAAACTCTTTGATATCGCCACTATCTGTATTATTAGCACTTGCGATGACTGCAAATGGTGCAGATTCCACTACAAAAGAAGAAATGGAATTGTTATTGACAGGTGGGGGTTCTATCGAGGAATTAAATGAATATTTATATTCCTACGTCAATCAACTTCCTTCAGAGAAAGATAGCAAATTAAACATCGCAAACTCTATCTGGTTTCGTGACGATGAAGACAGATTCACTGTGAGACAGGATTTTCTTCAAAAGAACGCTGATTTTTATGGGGCCGATGCCTATAAGGCACCGTTCAATGCTACAACGATTAAAGACATCAATCTCTGGGCTCAAAATAATACAGATGGGATGATTGATAAGATTATCGAGAAAATTAATCAAAATGCTATAATGTATCTGATCAATGCTATAGTATTTGATGCAAGATGGAAGAATGTCTACACGAAAAATAATATCTTTACCGGAGAATTTACTGCATGGAATGGTACTAAAAGTAATGTTGAAATGATGAATTCTAATGAAAGTTTATATATCAAAGATGAAAATGCAACTGGCTTTATCAAAAACTATCAAAATGATCATTATAGTTTTGTTACGCTATTACCAAACAGTGGAGTGTCAATTGAGGACTACATTTCTTCTCTTACAGGAGAACATTTGTTATCCATCCTAGAGAATACTGAAACAGCCAATGTGTTAGCTCAACTTCCAAAATTTAAGTTCGACTATACCATTGAAATGAAAGATGCTCTGATTGATCTTGGTTTAAAAACTTCATTTGATTCAAAAAGCGCTGATTTTTCGAATTTAGGTAACTCCTCTGTTGGTAACATCTTCATAGGAGAGGTCCTTCATAAGTCATATATTAGTGTGGATGAGTTAGGGACAAAAGCAGGAGCAGTTACAATAGTAGACATGAATTGTGGTTCTGCTATGATGGGATATACGGTTAGGTTAGATCGTCCTTTTATATTTGCAATCGTTGATAATAAAACAAAATTACCAATATTTTTAGGTACTGTGATGGACATTGATTAACATTTGTTTCTTAAAATAAATAAATCTTACGAAATAAAATAAAGGAGAGGATTATATGTTTCATATGAATAAGTGCTATTTTCATAGGATAGTATCTATTTTGGTATTATTTGTTCTCGTATTTTCTATAACTGGATGTGCAATGAAGGTGCAAAGTGCTAACTTGATGGATGGTTTAAAAGCAGAAACAGTCAGTAAAAAAACTATGGATAAAAAATTTATTACTCAAACTGCGAATTTTTCAGTAGATCTATTTAAAAAGAGTATGAAAGAAAATGAAAACTCTTTGATCTCGCCATTATCTGTATTATTAGCACTTGCGATGACTGCAAATGGTGCAGATTCCATTACAAAAGAAGAAATGGAATTGTTATTAGCAGGAGGGAGTTCTATCGATGAATTAAACGAGTATTTATATTCCTATGTTAACCAACTCCCATCAGAGAAAAATAGCAAATTAAACATTGCGAACTCTATTTGGTTTCGTGACGATGAAAATAACTTCACTGTAAAACAAGATTTTCTACAAAAGAATGCTAATTTTTATGATGCAGCAGCTTATAAATCTCCATTTGATAATACAACAATAAAAGATATTAATTTATGGGTAAAAAATAATACAGATGGAATGATTAAAGAGATTATCGATAAAATTGATAAAGACACTATAATGTATCTGATCAATGCTGTAGTATTTGATGCAAGATGGGAGAATGTTTACGTGAAAAATGATATCTCCTCCGAAGAATTTACTGCATGGAATGGTACTAAACGTAAGGTTAAAATGATGAAATCTAATGAAAGACTATATATTGATGATGGAAATGCGACCGGATTTATCAAAAAATATCAAAATGATCAGTATAGTTTTGTTGCGCTATTACCAAACATTGAGGTGTCTATTGAGGACTACATTTCTTCTCTTACAGGAGAGCATTTCGTATCCATTATAAAAAATGCTCAAATGACCGGTGTTACAGCTCAACTTCCTAAATTTAAATTTGACTACTCTATTGAAATGAATGATGCATTGAAAGACCTTGGTTTATTGACTTCCTTTGATATAAAAAGAGCAAATTTTTCTAATCTAGGTAGTTCACCTGATGGTAACATCTACATTGCAGAGGTGCTTCATAAAGCATATATTGATGTGGATGAATTAGGGACAAAAGCAGGTGCAGTGTCAAAAGTAGGAATGAAGACTAAATCTGCTCCGTTTGAATTCACAGTAAAATTGGACCGACCTTTCCTATTTGCTATTGTTGATAATAAAACGAATTTACCAATCTTTATAGGCACTGTGATGAATATTGAATAAGGGCTTTTAAAGCCCTTATAAAATCCAATGCATTATAGCTGTCATGTTCACATTTTATTTCCTAAAGTAATCTTATAAAGTATAGGAAAATATAGGTGGTATCATTATTTTTAACCTTTATGTTATACTAATAGGGCAATATATAAGAAGAGGACTTGTCATGAAAAAGAAAGAATGTATCTGTAAAAGGACAAAATGTGAAAGACATGGAAAGTGCGAGGAATGTATTAAGCACCATAATGAAAATAAAAAGAACGGATTGCCTTATTGTCAACGGAAAACTACAAAGGATAATACAAATGATTAAGTAAAGGAAATAAAAAAGGAAAATTTACAATATATTTTATAATATTAGAATCAGTAATCTCATTCAAAATCTCTATAAGCGTTTAAAGGTTTAAGCCCTATGGCTTTAACCTTTTTTTATTCATGATATGTAAGATAGATTGTTGTAGACTCTATATTCTGGTTTATATTAATAAAGATTAAGTTATATCGTAGGTAAAAGATAAATAAATCTTTATTGAAACTATAATTGAAAGTATTTCTACATTTCACAGTGTAAATATTGATAAAATATGGTAAATATGATATCGTTTCTTTATGACCAATTTATTACTATAATTGTGTAAATCAAGATAATAATCGAATGATAAAATTAACCGATTTTACCTCAAATTCTTTAGTAATCACTTTTTAGCAGAATTCACTAAAAATATATAGAAAGGATTTTGATTATGTCAAACAATCATTTTGTAACAATTAATACTTCCACCTGGAATAACAGTCCCTATGTTCCAAAAAGTAATGGGAGAATTATAACAGAACAATGTTCAGATGACTTAACATCGGAGTATTGGTATGTCGATAGTCGAGGTGGAAAATGGTCAACCCTATTTTATAGTGGTGAAACTATCCATATTGGAGAGACAATACAGTTCGCATTTTGGGTACATATTAAGAAGAATTTTGGTACAACCTTTAGGGCTCAGTTATTTCAAAGTGACTGGGATAAGGCGACAACATTTGAACTTTCTAATAACTGCCCTTATTTGGTTGAAAACATAGGAAATTACTATTTATTCTCCATACCTTACATAGCAAGTGAAGATCATATCGTTAACTATACCTTATCCATGAATGATTTTGAAGTTACTATTTTTTCTGCTGTAGAAAATGATATCACTGAAGTAGAGTTAATACCTACCGAAAAAGGGAAGATATCATTAGACAATATCAGTGAAATTACTAAGGAAGAAAATGATATATGGGATTGTTCTCCTTATCAAATTATCAAATGTTATAAGCAGGGTTTTCCTAAGACCAGATTTATCGGAATAAAATACAGTGATGAAGATAGGGTCAATGGTATGTATGGTTGGCATTGGGGGCAATGGTTTGAAACAGGTAAATTTGATATAATTGAAAAACTGCTTACGAAAGAGTTTCAGAAGATATATCCTGATGCGGAGGCATACATAGGCCTTGAACGTTATAAGGAGGGAGAACCTTATGAGTATTGGATTGGGATGTTTCTTCCGGAAAACAGTGTTGTACCGGATGGTTATGCTTCTGTTGACTTCGACTTTAACAGTGTGGGAATCTGTTGGATAAAAGGACATGAAGAAAATGTTTTTGGTCATGAGGGAGACTGCTATGAGGAACTAATTGAGAAAGGTATGCAAGTTCTTGAAAGCAATGGTGCTTGCTGGTTTTTCGAAAGATATGTTTGCCCTAGATATACCAATCCAGATAAAGACGGTAAAGTAATTTTAGATATTGGATATTTTGTAAAATAAGAATTTATTATCATTGAGGGGGAGACATGATATTAAAGATAGTATTATTATTAGTAACAGTATTTAGTTGGCTTTTGTTTATTAAAATAATAGTTGATAAAGGCAAAAGAAAAGAGAATGGTATCGAAGAAAATACAATTGCAATTAGTGTAAAACTTTTAACTGGGATAATTGCAGTTTGTTTATTAATGATAACAGGAGTTTTATTCCTTAATGAATCATTAATTCTTAAAGATCAAGCGACAACGACTCAGGTAGATACGAAAGGGGGATAAGCTTCTTCCGATAGGCTCAGTAATTCTGTTAGAGGATAGTACGAAAAAAGTAATGATTATTGGATATTGTCAATACGAGTTAGATTCCAGTGAATTATGGGATTACGCTGGTTGTCTCTATCCAGAAGGGTATTTAGGAAGTGACAAGACCTTTTTGTTTAATTCGAATCAAATAAAAGAGATAAGTTTTCTTGGTATGGAAACGGAAGAGCAACAAGAATTTGCAGACTATGCGAATAAAATATTAAAGGACGAGAGAGATAAGATAAAGTAAATTTATTGTATAAAATAATTAGGTGGAGTACGAATAGAAATATTGAAGCATTATTTTTTAATAAAATTTAATAAGCTATAATTTAATTTGTTAAGAAAGCTCTTTGAAGTAATATTTAAATATTTCTCAGAGCTTTCTTTTTACTCATAGATTTCAGTTTTATGGATAAATTCCACAGAGTCATATCTGTTCTTCTTACGTTTCTCTTGCCTATCTGCGCGAACTCCTAGGCTGCCATCTCTTTGATAATCTGGTCTGATTTCATGATCATAGAAGTCTTATTGAACATTAAGAACAAGCCTTATTATACATTAAGAAAGAAGTTTTATTGGTGTTTGTATATAACTGTGAGAACGAAAAGTACATAAAGAAGAAGTTTTATTGTTCACATAAAGACAATGTTTTATTAAGAATATATCATTAATTATTGAAATCAAAAAGGATATATTAGTAAAATATACCTTGACATATATAGATTATCGATATATCATAACATATATCGATAATCTATATATGGAGGGTTGTTATGATTGAGAAAAGCTTATTATCGGGTAGTACAACAATGTTATTGCTTCGATTACTTGAAGAGAAAGATATGTATGGGTATGAAATGATAGATACCTTACGAAAGCAATCCAATAACGTTTTTGAATTAAAGGCAGGTACTTTATATCCTTTACTGCATTCCTTGGAAGAAAAGAACTTATTATTCTCATATGAAGAAGAGATTAATGGAAAAGTCCGCAAGTACTATAAGTTATCCAAAGAAGGTAAAAAGTATCTAAAACAAAAGAAAGAAGAATGGCAGGAATATTCTAAAGCGGTGAGTAATGTATTGGGAGGAAACTTTGGAATCATGTGATTAGTTTCCTATTAGCAGGATGTTATTCTAAGTTATAAAGCTTTTTATACTAAGTTTGTGAGCAAAGGAAATTACATTATACGTATTTAATAGCAATAAAATCATAATATAAGTGAGGTAGAAAAAATGGATCAAATCGATAGTATGTATCCCGAAAATAAAGTAGAGATGTACGAGCTATTATTGGTACAATTAAAAGCAATGTTAGAAGGAGAGCAGGATGTCATTGCAAATTTAAGTAATGTTTCTGCTCTACTAAATCAGGCATTGAAGGATATTAACTGGGTAGGATTTTATCTAATGAAAAAAGGTAGCTTAATTCTTGGACCATTCCAAGGCAAAGTAGCTTGTATTCACATACCAGTCGGACGAGGGGTATGTGGAACTGCAGTGAACGAAGGTAAGACTCAAATTGTGAAGGATGTTCATGAATTTCCAGGACATATCGCATGCGACAGTGCTTCTAATTCCGAAATAGTGATACCAATGAAGAAGAACGGAACAATACTTGGTGTATTAGATATTGATAGTCCAAAATTTCATCGATTCGATGAAGTAGATGCTGAATATTTGGAACAAATCATAACCTTATTAGTGGAGTGTTGTGACTGGCCAAGTAGTATCCAATATGATTTTTGTTAGGACTCCAGCAAGGATTGGGCTAGAATTAGAAACTTAGAGTACTTGGAATTAAACGTTCTACGTGAAAACGAAGCAGCGATAAAGCTTTATGAACACGAGAAGTTTCAAGAAGATATAAAGACGATGAGATGTGATTTATAAACAGATTCTACTTCATAGCAATTCTTTCCGTAAAACAGATTCACTTCGCAGTAATTCTTTCTGAAAAGATATATATAATAGTATAAATACGCTAAAGGAATCTTTATGAAAGAAAAGGTAATTTTCATTACAGGGGTTTTGTTTACCGCTATGGGATTTATAAATGTTTTGATAAAATCAGATTTCATCACTATCTTTTTATACTTTTTAGCAGGTCTTTTATTCTTCAAATTGTTTTATTATTGTAAGAAATAACGCAATAGACGAAAGTATTAATTAGAACATATAAAAAAACAATGGAGTTAGGATTATAAGCTAAAAGTAGCAGTAAAGGCTACTCAATAAAGCAATCAATATGAGGTTTATAATTAACCTAGAAATTTATTTTTAATTAAATAATCAGTAGAACATTTTAAGTATTTCAAGAACATTTTAAGCATGTTAAGAATATTCTATATAATGCTTGATACCTAACAAATTCCAGTATATAATAAACAAGAAATATAAATTTAACAATATAAGAGGTTGAAAAACACAATGAGAATTCGTAAATAACAATGTATGTAAGAATGATAAGAAGAGGAAGCTTGGTGAATATTCTATTTTATTTAATTTTAAATCAGAACATTCACGTAGCTTAATAGTTATGAAAATAGGAGTTAATGTACTACTATTGTACATAATATACTGGCTAATTTTAGTTCCTCTATTGAGATTATCATTTAACATACAGTATTTTTACGTCCGGAGTGTTTTTTCAGGCTCTTTTTTTGTTGTAAAAATTTAGAAAGGTGGTGTAAGCATGTTGTTTTCAAAATTACGTCTTAAAGAAAGAGTAGAAACAGAGAAATTAATCAGATAACCTGGCATGGAATACGACAAACTTCGTCGTAGATGCCAGTTAGAAAGGTAGGCAAACTATGTCGAAAATAATAATTCAAAATATGTATTTTCACTATGCAGAATATTTTCAGACTGTATTTGAAGATGTAAATTTAACGCTCGATACCGATTGGAGGCTAGGCCTCATAGGGAGAAATGGGAGAGGAAAATCAACCTTTTTAAAACTTTTGCATGGAAGTTTAATTCCTGATAAGGGAAATGTGGTGAAACAGGTTAATACGGAGTTTTTTCCTTATGAAATAAATACGAATTATAGAGTAACTCTTGATGTGTTAAAGGAGTGCATTGGAAATTTAAAGACGATGGAAGATACCATGGAGGAAATCATCGTTTCTGAGGATAAAAACAGGTATCAGGAATATCAAGAGATACTTGAACAGTATCTTGAATTTGATGGATTTCAAATGGAAAGTCGAATTTTAAGGGAAATAGCTCTCATGAATTTACCAGAAGAGATACTAACTCGTAATTATGAAGTTTTATCAGGAGGAGAAAAAACAAGACTTCAAATCATAGCAATGTTTTTACGGAATAACGCTTATGTACTGCTAGATGAGCCAACGAATCATCTGGATTTGGAGGGTAAAAGATTATTAGCAGATTATCTAAAGCAGAAAAAAGGATTTTTGGTAGTATCTCATGATCGAAGCTTCTTAGATGAAGTGATAGACCATGTTTTATCTTTTAATAAATCGGACATTGAGATTGAAAAAGGAACCTTTACTTCTTGGAAGGAGAATAAGGATAAAAAAGAAAGTTATGAATCCCGTACGGAAGCAAAGTTAGTAAGAGAAATCAAAGCATTGCATAATCAGTCAGTTTTGAAACGAGATTGGGCTAGTAGTGCTGAGAAGACTAAGAATAATCACGGAAAGTTTGAACGTTCCAGCGGATCACGAGCAGCACAGTTTATGATGCATGCAAAAAGAGCAGAAGATAGAGTTAAGAAAAACTTAGAGGATAAAAATAAGCTGCTACAAAACTTTGAAGTAGCAAAAGAACTAGAAATTAAACAGAAGTCTTTAGAGGGTTATACCATATTAAGAGTAAAAGATCTTTCCTTTGGATATGATGGCGGTATCTTATTTTCAAATCTGAACTTTAAAGTGGCGGTTGGTGACCGGATATGGGTTCGTGGGAAAAACGGTTCTGGTAAAAGCACATTATTAAAGTTGATTGCAAAACATTTAGAGTCCGATTGTATCAATTACTTTGATGAAATACAGATTACAGAATCTTTTCAAGAACCATTATGGAATTCTGGATATGTAACAGATTATATTATTGAGGATAGTAAGCGACATCAAATTTACGAATTATGTGGTCTTTTTGATATTCCTACTGAAACTTTACTTCGACCGATTGAAACTCTTAGTGGGGGTGAAAAGAAAAAACTAGACATTGCAAGAGCTTTAGTTTGTGAAAATCAATTAATTCTTCTGGATGAGCCACTTAACTTTATGGATATTTACTTTCGTGAACAGTTAGAAAAAGCGATACTACAATACCAACCGACTATTATATTTATAGAACATGATGAATGGTTTGGTAATAGGGTGGCAACAAAGATAATAACTTTGGATTAAAGATAAAGAATTGAGTTTGACGTAACTGTTTTTTTCATCTATTATTATAATAAGCTTATTCATGATAGGGAAAAGTTCTTAAGGTCTACTTTTTCTTGATTAGGGTACAGAACAAGATTTTTTAGTTACTTCTCTACAAATTAGTTTCTTAAATCTTACATGTTAATACCAATTTTCATAATACACCAGGAGTAACAAGAGTTACGAAAGAGCACTGCAACATCGTATTTACCGTGTGTAATCTATTAAAAGATGCTAACTTATCTGGTAACAATGTTTTGTCCCATCTGAATAGAATGGAACAATGATTATGAATGGGGGTAGAAAGTGAAAAATATATTTATTGGATTAGTATTTATTCTTCTTAACTTTAATTTAAATCTAGGTGGTATGCAGATAGATTTGCTGCCTAATTTTGTAGGTTATTTGCTTATGATGAAAGGAATTGACGAACTAATCAAAGAAAGTGAATTTTTTGATAAGGTGAGACCATGGGCAGTTTTTATGGCTTGCTATTCAGGTGTCATTTTCATTCTTGATTTACTTGGTATCTCAAGTCAATTACAAGGTTTTTCAATTATTTTAGGTATTATTAATATAAGTATTACGCTCTATATATTATACCAAATTGTAAGTGGCGTCATGGATATAGAGAAGAAGTATGGAATTTTTTTAGATGGAGATAAGTTAAAAGATCTATGGAAGTTTATGTCGATATTTAATGTGATAATTTACTTTTTAATGTTTTTTACCACATTAGCAGTTGTTCTAATGATTATTACAATAATCACATATATCATATTCCTTATAACATTTAATAATTCTAAGAATTTATATTATAATGAACGGGATAAGTTTTTTCATAGTTAAGATTCGTGGAAATGTTATAGATTAAACAGTTATTCATGACAAGGAAATGTTCGCGGATCGCACTTTTTCTTGTTTAGAAATGAGGATTAGTATGTACCAAATTACAGTAGAAAATTTTGATATACGCAAGATTTGTTATTCTGGGCAATGTTTCCGTATGAAGGAAATTAGTGAAACTTCATATGAAGTTGTAGCATATGGGCATTACTTAAGAATCAGCCAGCAAGACAATGAATTGACATTTTCTTGTACGGAAGGAGAGTTTCATTCAATTTGGAATGAATATTTGGGATTGAATGTTGATTATGATACCATAACCGGACTTGTAAATGAAGATGATCGATATATGAAGTCAGCGATGTCTTTTGGTTGGGGAATTCGTATACTGAAACAAGAGCTATGGGAAACAATTGTTTCTTTCTTAATTTCACAGCAAAACAACATTCCAAGGATAAAGAAAAGTATTCAAATGCTCTGTGAACGTTATGGTGATGAGAAATTAAATGAGAATGGCGATGTATATTACACATTTCCAAAACCTGAAGCATTCTTAAATTTAAAAGATAGTGAACTAAAAGAATGTAATTTGGGTTATCGTACGAAATATATTCTCAGAACTGCAAAAGCAGTTGTAGATGGTAGTTTTGATTTAGAAGGTTTACCAAATCTAAGTTATGAAGATGCGAAAAAAGAACTGATGAAATTATATGGTGTTGGTATCAAGGTTTCAGAATGTATCTGTTTATATGCTCTACATCACTTTGATGCTTTTCCAATTGATACACATATTCAAAAGGTATTGGAATTAAATTATCCTGGTGGATTCCCTTTTGATAAGTATCGAGGGTATTCGGGAGCATTGCAACAATATGCATTTTATTATGATTTGAATGAGGCGAAGATAGGGTAAACAAGATAAAAATCTATGTCTTTAGAAGAGCACTCCTTTTTTCAGGTGTGCTCTTCTAAAATACTGCGTATTTATTTAATAGGCCTGATTACTTTTTGCTTTAATCTTTTATAGTTACTTGTTCCTTTTCGCTCTCAGATATCTTTGGTAATGAAATCCCTAATTTATCGATAGTAATAAGCTTAAGAAGTGCATCTAAAATAGTGGAACTAGAGGAAGCACCATCTTCGCCTGAATTTCCCATCGTAACGATTGTTTTTGGAACAATGTCTACTTGGGTATTCTTAATAGCATCGGCTAATTTATCTGTTATCTCTTGGATAATTCTATATTCGGATCCACCATATGCTTTTACTTGAGCATCGATTGCTTGTGCTTTTGCTAATCCGATATTACTTTCTTTTGATGCGTCTGCTTCACCTTCTAAACGAACTTTAGAAGCATTTGCTTTCGCAAGAGCAATGATTTGATTTGCTTCTTGTTCTGCCTTACTTGCAAGAGCAGCACCGTTATTTCCTTCTATTTCAATTTGAATCTTAGATTTTGTTAGATAACTTTGTTGTTCTGCAATTGCCTGCGCTTCACGAAGTGATTTTTCACTCTCCGCAGCGGACTGTTGCTTTTGATATGTAATTTTCTTTTCTTCTGCAATTTGTCTTTCTCGAAGCTGTGTTAGGATATTTTCAATTTGTATATCGTCTTTTGATGATTTTGGAGTACCAATCAAAACCTCTTCCAATTGAAGATTGTATTTCTCAAATTTTTCTTTCATTTCTACAACAGCTCGTTCTCTAATGGCACTACGTTCTTGAATCAGCTCTATTAATGTTTTCGTTTGCGCAACGTCTTTAAAATATGCACTAACTAGTGGATCAAGCGATTGGTTAACAAGCATGCTAATATCACCAAACCGTTGTATTACCCACGGTGCTTGTTTGTAATCAATATGCATTACCACAGAAAGTGGGAGAGATGGCTCGAAAGCATCCTTTGTGATAATATCAACTTCCGATAAATTTTGATCATATTTGTGTTCTCCGACTTCACCACGGTTCCATTTTAATATGATATTCGTTGTAGGTACTAAAACCACTTTCCCTGCATCGGTATTAAACGCATATTTTCCTGGCATTAATGGTTTTTGTAAAACACCTTTACAACCGGTTTCAACAAGCTCACCATGTCTATAGTCTGCACCCGTTGTATCGACTCCTTGTTTCCCAAAGAAACTTACGACTACTCCGACATAACCAATTGGTACCACAGTCTTTGGACGATATTCTACGGTTGCAAATAAACGGTTGATATAGTAGGTTCCATCGGTTAAGACTTCGATTTGCTTTCCTCTACGTCCGCCAAGCTCAATGAATTTTTCTGGATCTTGATAACTTGAGTGACCTTCTCCAACGTATGGGGCAATGATTTCTCCTTGTTGTAACGGAAGACTATCATGAATAGTAACGATACCCATTAAATCGCTGGTTTCATTTCCTTTTCCCATAATGACAACTGGAACAAAAGCATTTCGTTGAATTAATGTTTGTTGCATACTCTCAAGATCTAATCGTTCTTTTTTAGTACCACTCAAAATAGCTTTAATTTCATTCAGAGTAATAACTACAAACTGAGCTAGATTAATCGCATAAGTACCTTCTCTTAGTATCCCACGCTGCGGACCTTTTTGCCCACCATTTTTTAAAAAGCCCCTAACATCTTGAAAATTAATTGCTTCTGGTATCACTTTACCCAAAGACTGTGTTGGTGAGAGTGGAATACCATCTTTTGCGAAGATGTAGGCAATTTGCCCTTGAGGTATTGTGATTAATGGATACTTATGAATACGATACATAAGTGTTGAACGAAAGTGAATACCACCCCGAAGTAAATCAGGAGAATAACCTGCTTCGCCATTTAGAGCTATGATTGAATTTCTTAATGAACCATGAATACTCCACCATTTTTCTACGACAGCAACTTCATTTGACCGAATCATTCGAAGCCCAAGGATCTGGAAAATTAGTACATATACAGCTACAAGAATACCTCCAATTATTATGGCTATGACATATGGATTCATAAAAACTCCCCCTTCCTGTGAAATTTTTTTGCTTAATTTATAGAGTACTAGTCTTAAAACTAATTCATTATATTCTAATAATATTGTGTTTAGAATTCGTATCTTCACGTTTTCTGTCGATTGGAAATACTAGAAAGGTACATAAATATATTTAAATTTTAATGTATTACATCATGGTTCCAAGGAATTAATTAAGGAATGATAGATTTGTGATTGATATGTGAAAGAATTATATTATTTAAAGATCTATATTATTGATAGAACTGTATTATTTGATAGACTTGTAGTATCGATAGATTAGTAGTATTAATTTATTTGTAGCATAGTTTTGTATTGATAGGATTATATGTATAAATAAAGGTATATGTACTGATATTATTGGATTTATATGGTTATAAGAACTTGTGAATCTTTTATAAATATTATATACTGTAAGTATATGTCAATTGAAAACTGTAGGGTAATTCAATTCGTAAAACATGAAGTGAATGAGGGAGAGAGTAAATGAGAAGGTGCGAAAAGTGCGGAGAATTAATCGGTGATTCAGTAACAAAATGTTTTAATTGTGGTGAGATAACAAATTTTGCAAATAAAGAACGTACATACCGATGTAGGGACTGTGGAGAGCCACTATTGAGGGCATCGGATAAATGTATAAAGTGTGGAGGTGACGCAGAATCCATAAGACTTTGGTCAGAGGAAACACCTATGCAGTATGAATCTGATTCTATTGGCTGCCTCGGTTATTTTGTAGCAATATTATTTACGCCATTATCTTGTATAATAGCTATCCTATGTTATTTTAGTAATGGAAGTGAGAAAGCGAAAAAAATTTCTATTGTTTCTGCAATTACATTTTTAATTCTTGCAGGGCTTAGAATTCTTCTTTCTATTATTTTAATATAAGTAAGACGCAGTTTTTCATATTATATTTATGAAATTAGACTACCACAATTATGGGACTTTAGGCTTTGATTAAGGTCGTAAAAAGTAGATTGTTGTGCTATACTATCCTTAAAGGAAAGAGTTAAGACAGACAGTATAAAAACAACATTTAGTTCATTTCCTACCTAAAAAAGTTATTTTGATTTAAATCTTCATTTGCATATAACTAGCTGCAGTTCCAGATGAATCAGGAAAGAATAAAACTACATAGAAAAGAGAGAGAATATGAAGGCAGATTTAACATGGTTGGATAACCCAGAAGTGTTTCGTGTCAATCAGTTAGCAGCTCACAGTGATCACCCTTTTTACAAGAGTAAGGAGGAGATGGAACTAAGTACTTCCGAGGTTCCCTTTAGTCAGAATTTTACCGAGAAAAACTCCTTACTACAATCGTTAAATGGTACGTGGCAGTTTCGATATTCTGTGAGTGCAAAAGAAAGACCAGAGTATTTTTATCAAGAAGATTTTATCGGAAGCGACTTCGATGAAATTGCGGTTCCATGTCATATTGAGTTAGCAGGTTATGATAAAATACATTATATTAATACGATGTATCCATGGGAAGGCCATTACTATCGAAGACCGGCGTATTGTTTAGGAAATGATAGTTTGAGAGGAACCTTTAGTGAGGCTTCTTATAATCCGGTTGGATCTTATCGGAAACGCTTTGATATAGAGAAAGGCTTACTTGGAAAAAGAGTGTGCATAAGTTTTGAAGGCGTAGAACAAGCAATGTATATCTGGTTAAATGGGCAATTTATTGGTTATGCAGAAGATAGTTTTACCCCTTCCGAATTTGATTTAACACCTTACATAAAGGAAAAAGATAATATTTTAGCGGTAGAAGTTCATAAAAGAAGTACGGCCGCTTTTCTTGAAGATCAGGATTTCTTCCGATTCTTTGGTATCTTTCGAAATGTTACCTTGTATGCAAAACCTGAGATACATATTGAAGATATGTGGGTTAAACCACAATTAAATGAAGATAACTCTTCAGGAAAACTTGGACTTGAGTTAAAGATATCGAATCGGATTGAATTAGGGACGATAACACTTAAGGTTCAAGATGATAATCATAAAATTATACTTGAAAAAAGCATAGAAGCGAAAGAAAAAGTTAGTTATGAATCAAATGTAATAGAGAATATTATTCCTTGGTCATATAAAAATCCATATTTATATACGGTAAATCTTGAAGTATATGATAACAGTGGATGCTTAGTTGAAATTGTACCATATAGAATAGGATTTCGAAGGATTGAAATCAAGGATAAACTTATACTTCTCAATGGAAAACGACTAATAATTAATGGTGTGAACCGCCATGAGTGGAGTCAGACCAGTGGAAGATGTATTAATTTATCTGATATGCAGACAGATATGAAACTGATTCTTCAAAATAATATTAATGCTGTTCGTACCAGCCATTATCCAAATCAGATACCTTGGTATTATCTTTGTGATGTTAGTGGCATCTATGTCATGTCTGAGACGAACTTAGAATCTCATGGCTCATGGCAAAAGTTGGGAGCTATAGAACCTTCTTGGAATATGCCGGGTAGTATTCTACAGTGGAAAGAAGCCGTAGTTGACCGTGCGAGAACTAATTTTGAAACCTTTAAGAATCATACCTCAATACTATTTTGGTCCCTAGGGAATGAATCCTATGCAGGAGATAATATCGAGAGTATGAATCAATTCTTTAAAGAAAATGATGCTAGTAGACTTGTACATTATGAAGGAGTAGTGAATAACAGAGCTTATGAATCTACTATATCCGATGTAGAGAGCCGTATGTATGCGTCTTCTAAACAAATAGAAGAATATTTGGAATCAGATCCAGCAAAACCTTTTATTTTATGCGAATATATGCATGATATGGGAAATTCTTTGGGTGGGCTGAAATCATATATTGACTTGATACCTCGTTATGAGATGTATCAAGGTGGATTTATTTGGGATTTTATCGATCAAGCATTATTAGTAAAGGATGAGATATCAGGTGAGATGGTACTTCGATACGGAGGAGACTTCGATGACAGACCTTCTGACTATGAATTCTCAGGAGATGGAATCGTATTTGCAGATAGAACAGAAAAACCATCAGTACAGGAGGTGAAATATTACTATGGATTGTATCAATCATAAGGATTCAGATAAATTACAGATTGTCTATGGAGACGTAGTCTTAGGAGTCCATGGCAATGGCTTTCATTACCTCTTTTCTTATCAGGTGGGTGGTTTGGAATCCTTAGTAATCGACGGAAAAGAGTGGTTATATCGTAGTCCAAAACCTACTTTTTGGAGAGCAACTACATGCAATGACAGAGGAAATGGATTTCCATTACGTTCTGGAATGTGGCTAAGTGCTGATTGCTTTATCAGATGCAGTGAGATTACATTAAAAATTGATGGTGAAGAGAAAAAGCCTCAAATTGCTCCTGATAATAATCAGTATTCATCAGAGGAATTTACCTCCAACGTCTCAATCACTTTCACTTATGAGACAATAACTGTTCCTTCTACAACTGTAGACGTAGAATATGAGGTGCTTCCATCAGGTATCATCAATGTAAATGTTCATTATCACGGCAACGCTACATTACCTGAACTACCGGTTTTTGGTATGCGATTTATTATGCCAACCAAAGCAACCTCATATCGTTATGAAGGTCTATCAGGTGAAACCTACCCAGATAGAATGGCTGGTGGACTAGAAGGAATTTATGAAATTGAAGGACTTCCAGTTACGAAATATTTGGTACCTCAAGATTGTAATGTACACATGAAGACAAAATGGGTAGAGGTGTACCGTAATACTACGAAAAATAATTCCGATCATGATAACCAGAAATTTGGACTGAAAATTTCCAGTATCAATAAAGAATTTGCATTTTCATGTATTCCTTATACTGCTCTGGAACTGGAGAATGCGACTCATCAGGAAGAACTTCCTTTTCCAAGACGTACTGTTTTGTCCATCCTTGGAGCTGTCAGAGGTGTTGGAGGAATTAATAGTTGGGGTGCAGATGTTGAACCAGAATATCATATCAATGCAGGTGAGGATATATGTTATTCGTTTCAGATTTCAAAAGCGAAGTCCATGTAAGAATTAGATACCAGGCGGCAATCCATGAAAAATTAAAATGCAAAAAGGATTAAATCTCTTTTGCCTTTTCCAACTTACTGAAATAAGTTTTAGCAATCATTAATTTCAAGTATTGTTAATATTCTGACCCAGAAATTCCGTTAGGTGCAGATAAAGTTGATATCTCATTAATATATAACTATATAGATACTAGTAGTTCAACACTTGAGGCGGCTATAATTAGAGAAGACTAGTACTAATAGGAAAGGAAGGATAGAATGAAGCAGGTTGTAATACCAAATACAGATTTGAAAGTATCTAATATATGCCTAGGTGCAGGTAACTTTGGTGATAAGCTAAACGAAGAGGAAGTATATCAGGTCCTAGATGCCTTTGTTTCAGCGGGTGGTAACTTTATTGATACAGCGAAAGTATATTGCAGTTGGGCTACAGGCGATAACAGCAGTGAGCAATACCTAGGAAGATGGCTTAAATTACGAAACGCTTATCAAAATGTCATGATAGCGACAAAAGGTGGTCATTTTTACATTGGAGATAAAGAAAAGAAATCTCGTGTAAGTAGACAAGAAATAGCAACTGACCTAGAGGAGAGCTTACAAACTTTGGGACTTGACTGCATTGGAATGTATTATCTACATCGCGATGATAAACTATTACCAGTAGAAGAAATCGTAGATTTCTGCGAGGATTTTGTAAAAGAAGGAAAAATACGCTACTATGCCTTTTCTAACTGGGATATAGACAGAGCAGAGAGTGCTTTAGATTATGCCAAAACTACAGGGAAAAAAGGCTTTGTAGCATTGTCAAATCAGTACAGCCTAGCTTATGTAGAGAAAAAAAATAACATGAATCCGGATAAGACACTTATATTGACTGATATGGATTACCTAGCATGGCATAAGAAGACGGGTATCCCTTTGATCCCTTATACCTCTGTTGCAAATGGATTTTTTGAGAAATTACGAAACAGTGGTGCATATCATAATGGCACTACACAACCGGAACTTCTAAAAAATACAATGTCTGAAAGGATGATAAGAGCTTTTATCAATCCTTGTAATTTAAAGAGATATGAAATTTTAGATGAACTGCAAAAAGAACTTGGATATTCCATGATTGAATTATCGCTTGCTTATTTAACCAATCACAGTGCACCGATTATTCCAGTGGTATCTGTTCGTAATACTATGCAATTAGAACCTGTCGTACGTGCAAGTGAAATTGTATTACCAAAAGACGTAATAGCTAAGCTTGATGAATGTGCGAAATAATATAACGTTTTCATTTAAAATAATATTACGTTTTCATTTACAATATTGATTGTTGGCTTTATAGCTAAATATTGAGTGTTGACTTAATAACAAACTTTTGAGAGTTAGTATAAGAACCATCATAAAAAGTTAAGGATCCTTATTGATGAAGGAGTAATATGCTATGCCAAATTCCGTATGTGCACAAAGGAGGTCTCTATGAATTATCAAAATCCTATTATTAGGGGATTTTATCCGGATCCAAGTGTATGCTTTGCAAATGGTAAATATTATTTAGTCTGCAGTTCCATGCAGTATTTTCCTGGTGTACCCTTATTTGAAAGCGAGGACTTGGTAAATTGGACTCAGATTGGCCACTGTCTAACAAGACCTGATCAGATTGCATTACAAGGGGTCAGCAGTTCAGGCGGGGTTTTTGCTCCTTCCATACGATATTTTGAAGGTCGATTCTACATGACCACCACGAACTCTACCACTCAGCAGAATTTTTTTGTTTGGACGGATGATATCTATGGTGAATGGTCCGACCATATTTTCATTGATCAGGACGGAATCGATCCATCCCTATTTTTCGAAAACGGAAAAAGTTATTTTATGAGCAACGGATCTGATGCAGAGGGAATATCAGGTATCGTGCAATGTGAAATCGCTATCGACACAGGTAAAAAGCTTTCCCCAAGTAAAACTATCTGGCAGGGTTCAGGTGGTCGTTATTTAGAAGGACCCCATTTATATAAAATCAAAGATTATTATTATCTGGTAGCTGCAGAGGGAGGTACTGAATATGGTCATATGGTCACCTATGCCAGAAGTACTTCTCCTTACGGTCCCTTTGAAGCCTACCCTAGCAATCCGGTCCTTACTAACAGAAACCTAGGTGGTTTTCAAATTCAAGGTGTCGGGCATGGTGATTTGATTGAAGCTCCTGACGGAAGTTTTTGGATGCTTCACCTGGGTTTTCGTCAGACAGGTAGGTGGACTACCTTCCATCATTTAGGAAGGGAAGTATTCCTGTCACCGGTGAGTTTCCATGATGATGGATGGTTTACTGTTGGAACAGACGGAACTACTTCAGAATATGTTGAGGTACCTTTTACATATAAAGTGCAGGAGTTCAAAACCGAATATACTTTTTGTAATACAGACTTTGAGAAGGACTGGTGCTACCAAAGGCATCCTTCTAGGGAAAACTATTCATTATCCCAAAGTCAAATTATATTAAATGGAAACAGTATCTCACTTGATGATGTTGATTCTCCGACTTTTATCGGATTAAGGCAGAAAGAATTCTGCTGTCGCATAAATTGTGATATTGAAATTGACCGTGGTGAAGCAGGCATAACTTTTTACATGGACGAAAACCACCATTATGATCTTGCAATATCGAAATATCCAGAAGGCTTCCGAGTAATCGTAAGGTTATGTATTGGTAATATAAAATCCATTGAAGCTGAATATTCTTTAGGTGATAGCAATCGTGCTTCCTTCATAATTGATTCTAACAGTCAACAGTACAGTTTTTATGTCAAATCAGAAAATGAAATCATCCATCTTGGTACCGGGTTGACCCGTTATCTTTCCTCCGAAGTTGCTGGTGGATTTACCGGAGTTATCATTGGTTTATATGCTCTTGATCATAACTCCATAAATACTGCTAAATTCAAGGATTTTAAATGTGAATACTTGCATGAATGATTATTTTTTATCAAAAAAGATATTAACAGTAGGATACTAGAACCCCTTGTGGATTATGGGTTTTCTATTGCGACTTTTAGTCCGGATTCTAGGTGGAATGGAGTCAAAGGTGGATGTTCTTTGTCCGTTTATCTTGACCTTTGACGGAGAGGGAGCCGATACGCTGATGCCATAGTGAAGGGCTTGTCCATTTCTTCGTTAGATTTATTTCATTTCTCTTAAAAAGAAAATATTTACATATATTTGACAATATATGTTAGTAGCCTTGAATAAAGAGTTTAAATATAAAGATTAGAAGGAGAGATTAACATGAAGCTAGATAAGATTAGAATAATTCGAACTATGCTATTCATAGTTGTCATATGCTTTTTATCATCGTCTAAGTTTGTTTTTGCAGCCCAGACGAAATCGTATGATATTAGTAAAGGAAACATTACAATAAATAAATCTGGTGATTATACAATCACAGGTAAGACGGATAAATACACAATAACAATTAAAAAAGGTGTATCAACCAACATAACCTTACATGATGTTGAGTTATCAGCAAAAGGATATCAAAATATACCTATTTTGATTGAAAGCGGTGGAACTGCGAACTTTATCTTAAAAGGAGAAAACAAGTTAACAAGTGATGCCGATGGTATTCATGTGAAATCTGGAGGAAAGTTTATTATATCATCTTCTAGTACTGGTTCTCTAGAAGCAGTTGGAGGACTTGATAACTCTGGAATTGGTGGAAGTGGTACAATCATAATAAAAGGTGGTACGGTAAAAGCAATCGGAGGTAAATATGGCTATGGAATCGGAAGTGGCGATGCCTTTAAATTTCTCTATGACAAAGTTGAGGAGGCAGGAACTATAACAATTAGTGGTGGTAATGTAACCGCTATTGGTGGAGAGTCTGCTTCTGGTGGTATCGGTTATTCTAGTGAAAAATCAATCGGTAACATCGAAATTACCGGAGGAACCGTTTATTCGACTTCTGGAGGTTCTGGAATCGGGGATCATTCTAATGCTACTAAGGGTAATAAGATTACAATCAGCGGTGGTAATATTACAGCAATAGGTGGTGCTTATGGTGCTGGTATTGGCGGTAATTTAATTCCAAACGAAACATCAGTGACAATCACAGGAGGGACAGTGAGGGCAAATGGTGGTACGAGTACATCCATGTATGATTCTTGGTCCTATTCGAATTGTAATCTTAAAGGGAAAAAACAAGAGAACGACATAGCTGCAAAGAGTATTACTATTACAGGTGGACAAATATTTGCTGAGACTTGCTCCGTTCAACCAAAAAATTCCCAAGGACAAAAAGTATATCTTATGTTAATACCAAGTGAAACAGGTAAGGTAAACAAAATTACAGCCTACCAGAAAAGCTATGGTTGTAAGGATATTAACTCGAAGGGAATATTAAGCTTATGGCTGCCATACTTAAATAGTGAAGATGGTAAGCTTGCTTTAGATGTAACATTTGCGTCAGGAAAACATACAAAGATGGACTATTTAAGTTCCTATCGTATATTGCAGGGTTATAGTAATTCAAAATATATGGTATTTAATTTATCTGTCAGTAACTTAGAAGTGTATGCGGATGGTCTTATTTACAAAAATACATTTTATGAAAGAAACAACGAAAATGAAGTGATTAAAGTAACCGGTTCCACTTCAAAAAATCAAATTATAGTACATGGCGGGAGACACAGGTTTGAATTTGAGAATGTGACTGTAGATTATACAAAACAAACTGATAAAATGTTCTTTATTGTGAGTGGCGAATCTGATATTATTATCAATAGCAAGAAACAAAATTCAATAAAAACCGGTGGTAGTAGCGTAGGCTTTTATGTAGGTACGAATGCTAAGCTATCCTTTGTAGGAAGTTCTAATGAGGATAAATTAACGATAGAAACTTTTGATGATTCCTATGGAATTGCAACACCAAGCGGTTCCATCCAACAATTTGGAGGAACTATCTCCATCACAGCAAAACAAAATAGCATTGGAGTATATCTTGGAAATGCAGGAGCTTTCTCCTTATATAATGGTATAATTAATGGTATTAGTAGTACACAAAATGCGATTTATGGGTTAAATTACATGAAAGTTAATGTGTATGGTGGTATAATGAATATGGATAACATTGGGTATCGTGATGAAGGCAATGAGGAAGTAACGGATAAAAGTTGCTTTACTATTTCAAATGGAGAGATAAATGTTAGTAATCGTATGATATTTAATACGTTTGAAATAACTGGTGGACATATTAATGCTCATTTACTAGGTTCAGGAAGCGGTTCTAGAATTTTTATGTATCAAGGTAAGATTGTTATGGGTAAATTTATCACTTCCTCGGATGGTGGTGAATCACAAGAATCCGTACTTGATACGTCTACTATTTATGGTGGAGAAATTGAAGAGACTAATAATGTTACAACAGAAGAATTAAATAAGATACCATTTGGAAAATGCTAGATAATAGATAATAGGTGCCAAAGTTTTAGTTATTACAATTTCCATTTCATAAAAATATTTCATAATCTGGTTGGAGAAAATACTATAAATTAAATATTTATAGTTGATATTTCCAGCCAGATTTTTGTTTTCTATAAGTAATTTATCTACCTATTTACCAAAATTAAATCTATTTCATTCTCAAATAAATTTCTGACTAATCAATCCTTTTATAGCAAATCTTTAGTAGTTAACTTTTTTTCAAAGCCTTATTTATCAAGGTTAGCTTCAATATATAAGCGCAACTTATGAATAACATTAGAAATAAACACAGATATTCAAAGATAAACACAGAATAATGAATTGACCATTTCTTTTTTTTACAGTATATTTAACTCGTAAGCAAAATTCACAGAATTTCAAACATTTGAAGATCAAAAGGGAAGAACATAATAAAATTTTCAAAAACATTAAAATACAGTGGGGTGAGGGGATATGTTAGCAATCGAAAGAATGCAGTTTATTATAAAAACACTTCAAGATAATAAAGTTGCTACCGTAAGTGAACTTAGTAAGGTAATTCAGGTAACAGAAGAAACTATTCGTCGTGACCTAGAAAAATTAGAAAAACAGGGAGTAATTTCAAGAGTCCATGGAGGTGCATATCTTAGGGAAGGATATGGGAATGAGACACCGACTGAGGTTAGGGGTAAAATCTATCAAAAGGAAAAAGAGCAGATTGCGAAAGCGAGCCTAACTTTTATAAAAGATTACGATTCTGTTCTACTTGATTGTAGTACAACAGCAAGTTATATTGCAAAGGAAATTAAAGCTTCTGAGAAAAAAATCTCCGTTGTAACGAACTCCTTACTTGTTGCGAAAGAACTTGAAGATGCAGAACATGTTCGTTTGATCTTACTTGGAGGGGAATATAAGGATAGTACGAAGTCATTCTGTGGTGCAGCAACTGTAGAAGCACTAAATCACTATTATGTAGATAAAGTGTTTATAAGCAGTGCTGGGATAAGTGTAGAAGCCGGAATGATAGACTATACTTTAGAGGAAGCGACAATACGTAGCAAGATGATAAAACAAGCTCAAACTTGTTTTTACGTTGCGGATATTACAAAGATCGGTCGTAATGCGATTTATCGAATTGGTGATTTGGATGATGTAGATTATCTGATTGTAAATGAAGATATCGATAAAAAATCATTAGAACTAAAAGAAGCTCTTTTGAATCGTAAAAAAGAGATTGTGATAGCAAGATAAATCGTGATTAGGAAAAAGTTAGCGAAGTGTACTTTTTCTAGTTTCATATCGTTATCATTATAAAAAGGTATTAAATCGCTAGAATTGATATTGGATGAAAGAAAGAATGGATGAAAGAATGAAAAACAAGAAAGAAGAATTAAAAAGAGAAGTAGTTTTAACCGCAAAAAGAGCATTGAAAGAAGGCATGGTTGCAGGTACTAGTGGTAATATAAGCGTATTTCTAGAAGATTTAAATGCAATGGCTATTACACCAAGTGGATATGACTATACTATCATGGAGGAAAATGATGTTGTTGTCATTTCTTTGGATGGTACGGTATTAGAAGGTCATCTAAAGCCTTCTTCTGAATGGAAACTTCATGCAGAAATTTATAAAAACCTTCCGCATGTGAAGTCAGTAGTGCATACGCATTCCCCTTATGCTACCAGCTTTGCGGTACTTCATAAAGAAATTCCAGTTATACTCATTGAGATGGTACCATTCTTAAAAGGAAGTATCGAAGTGAGTCCTTATGCAAAACAGGGAAGTAGTGATGTTGGCTCAAATGCAGTACCTATCTTGGGTAGAAAAAATGCATGTTTAATGGCTAATCACGGTGTGGTTGCAGTCGGAGATACATTAGGACAAGCATACATCAACAGTATCTATGTAGAAGATGCCGCTAAAATTTATCATATGGCGTTAACTGTGGGAACTCCGGTAGTATTAACGGAAGATCTATGGTAAAAAAATATTTTATTATAACAGAAAATTTATAGTAAAAAAATCATTTTAGTATAACGAAAGGATAATGCAACTGTTTAAAAACAGGCCACAAAATACTGTGGTAAGCATGGGTAATTATTATGAATGAAAATAATATGAACTTTTCTGCCTATGAACGATTATTGAAATGCTATGAGAGTTTTCAGAGGAAAATTAATTTCAAACCGTTCGTTGCACTTGTCTTGGGATCTGGACTAGGTGATTATGCAGATCAGATCAAGGTGGAGGCAACCCTTGATTATAATGAAATTGAAGGATTTCCTGTATCTACGGTAGCTGGACATAAAGGGCGTTTTGTATTTGGTTATGTGGAAGAAGTGCCAGTTGTTATTATGCAGGGAAGAGTACATTACTATGAAGGGTATGAGATGGAAGATGTCGTACTACCAACCAGACTTATGAAGATGATGGGAGCTAAGGTCTTATTCCTTACCAATGCTGCAGGAGGAGTAAACTTTAATTTCAAAGCTGGTGACTTTATGTTAATAACTGATCAAATCAGTAATTTTGTACCTTCTCCGCTTATAGGACCAAACATAGAAGAACTTGGGCTACGTTTCTGTGATATGAGTGAAGTATATGACAAAGATTTACGTGAAGTCATTCGTAATAGTGCGAAAGATATTGGTATGGAGTTACAAGAAGGTGTTTATATACAGCTAAGTGGCCCTAACTTTGAATCACCTGCTGAAGTTAAGATGTGTAGACTTCTTGGTGCAGATGCAGTCGGTATGAGTACAGCATGTGAAGCAATTACAGCAAACCATATGGGAATGAAGATTTGTGGCATTTCTTGCATATCAAATCTTGGCTGTGGAATGACAGAGGAACCATTAAGCCATATAGAAGTTCAAGAAACAGCAGACCGCGTAGCTCCGTTATTTAAGCAATTAATTACAACATCAATTCGAAACATTGCGGATGTAGTGAATTCCAAATAAGTTAAGCTGTTACTAGTTAGATAAATAGATTCTAAGACAACTAACTTATTAAGACTAATATAGTAACTATAAATTACAAGTAAATCAACACAAAATGAAGATAGATTAGAACTAAATTTCAATCAATCATGATAAAATGGCGTAAATCGCTGGAATGGAGGCTAAAATGGAAAATGTAACATTAAGTCCAGATGGTAAGTCCGTCGTAATTATTGATCAGACAAAACTTCCGAATGCAATTGAATATCTTACCTTATCTACATCTCGTCAGATGTATGATGCAATCTTTGCATTAAAGGTAAGAGGGGCTCCTGCCATTGGAATCTGTGCGGGATTCTCTATTTACTGTCTTGCTCAAACTATAGAAGAGACAGAATATGATGCATTCCTATTAAAGTTTCGTGAATATAAAGATTATCTTGATTCCTCAAGACCAACAGCAGTAAACCTTAGTTGGGCATTAAAACGAATGGGAAAGGTCGTACTTGATGCGAAAGATAAGAGTATTGATGAAATACTTTCATTATTAAAAGCAGAATGTATAGCAATCAAAGAAGAAGATATAAAAATCTGCAAAGCGATTTCTGAATACGGATTAGAGTTTCTTAAAGATGGTGATGGAATTCTAACTCATTGTAATGCTGGACCACTTGCTACAAGCCAGTACGGTACCGCTCTTGGACCATTAATTCTTGGAAAAGAGCGTGGAATGAACTTTAAAGTATTTGCAGATGAAACAAGACCATTATTACAGGGTGCAAGATTGACCGCTTTTGAACTTCACGAAGCAGGAATTGATGTGACTTTAATCTGTGACAATATGGCTAGTATTGTGATGAAAAATGGTTTCATCAACGCATGTTTCGTTGGATGTGACCGTGTAGCAGAGAATGGTGATACAGCAAATAAAATTGGTACCAGTGGTGTCGCAATCTTAGCGAAACATTATGGAATACCATTTTACGTAATGTGTCCTACCTCTACCATCGATTTAAATTGCAAAACTGGTGATGATATTGAAATAGAGCTTCGTTCCGAGGATGAGATCAAATCTAAGTGGTATGAAAAACCAATGGCTCCAAGCGATGTGAAATGCTATAATCCAGCTTTTGATGTAACTGATCATAATTTAATCACAGCAATTATTACAGAGCATGGCGTATGTAAAGCACCTTTTGAAGTAAGTCTAAGAGAAGCGGTTAAAAAGGCAGAGGACATAATTAATAAATAGTCCGTAATGGTAATTTTATAAATGATGTATTACATCATCATCAAAAATGATAAGAATGATTTTAAAAGAAGATATCAAATAAACTATCGATTTTTTAAGATAAATATTGTAAAGAAGACATCGATTTAAAATAAATCGATTTTAAAAAGATTCAATTCTTAAAGAATTGATATCAATTTTTAAAGAAGATAATTTTTCAAATCGATTCTTTATCAAATTGAATGTGTCTAGGAAAACATGTACAAACTTTAACTAGGTAAAATTACCAAATCATTTTATTGGTAATTTTACTCGAAAAGAACAGCGAAAGAATGGAGAAAATAACATGAGAAAATTAGCAGCAGTGATTTTAGGTGTTACAATGCTTGCAACTGTATTTACAGGATGCGGGAAAAAAGCCAATGAAAATAATAATAATAATTATAATCCAAGTGGTGCGACTGTAACAGAAGGTGCCTCTTCAGACGAAGCAAACAAAGGTAACAATGAAGGTAAAAAAGAAGCGCTTAAGATTGCAATCGTTAGTAGCCCATCTGGTGTAGATGATGGTAACTTTAATCAGGATAATTATACTGGTATCTTAGATTTCATTAAAAAACATCCAGATGCAACAGTAACTCCTGTAAAAGAACCAACAGGTGATACAACAGCTGCAATTCAGGCAGTTGCTGATATCGTAGCAGATTATAATGTTATTGTATGTTGTGGTTTCCAATTTGCAGGTATCGGTACTCTTGCACAAGATAACCCAAATGTTGATTTTATCTTAGTGGATGCATATCCAACTGATGCAGAAGGTAATGAAATAACAGCTAAGAACATCTATGCAATGCAGTTTGCTGAGCAGGAAAGCGGATTTTTCGCTGGTATGGCAGCTGCATTAGAATCAAAAACAAAAAAAGTAGCTTTAGTTAGTGGTATCGCATATCCATCCAACGTAAATTATCAGTTTGGATTTGAAAGTGGTGTTAATTACGCTAACAAGAAATATGATGCAGGTGTTAAATTAATTCAACTACCTTCTTACGCAGGAACCGATGTAACTGGTGCTAATGTTGGTGGTAACTATGTTGGTAGCTTCTCTGATGAAGCAACTGGTAAGGTTGTAGCAAATGCCTTAATTAAAGAAGGTGTTGACGTAATCTTCGTATCCGCTGGTGGTTCTGGAAATGGTGTATTTACGGCAGTTAAGGAAGCTACTAATGTTAAAGCAATCGGTTGTGACGTTGACCAGTACGATGATGGTGTTAATGGAAGTACTAATATTATCTTAACCTCTGTTTTAAAGGTAATGTCTAAGAATGTTGAGAAGCAGTTGAATGCAGTTGTTGATGGAACATTTACTGGACAGAATGCATTATTAAAAGCTGATACAGATTCTACCGGTTTTGTGGCAACCCAAGGAAGACAGCAAATGAGTGCTGAAACAGTCGAAAAAATAGAAGCTGCATATGAATTAGTAAAGAATGGTACCATTGTTCCAGCAGCAAATTTTAACGGAATTAAGTCTGATAGTTTTCCAGGTTTAGATAAATAGAAAAACGTGTAACTTACGAGGCTGACGCAAAGCTTTTTCAATAATTGACTAAGGTAGAAATACTCTTTTGAAAAGAACAATATTTAAAAGAGTATTCACTAGCTTTTCTTAATGGAATAGATGAAATTTGCAGCAGCCTCTGTATTTGTTATTAGATAAGTGGGAATATGTAATATTTCATACTGCAGGTGTTTAAGACGCTGCAACCACAAACTTGAAATCGCAAAATGTTACGTAGAAATGAGGATAAGGATGCCAGATTATATAGTTGAGATGAAGCATATTACTAAAAGGTTTCCTGGTATTGTAGCTAATGATGATGTGACTCTTCAGATAAAAAAGGGCGAAATATTCGCTATCTTAGGAGAAAACGGTGCCGGAAAGTCAACAATCATGAGTATGCTTTTTGGAATGTACGAACCAGATGAGGGTGAGATATGGGTACGAGGGAAAAAAGAAGTAATATCCTCCCCAAGTTATGCAACAAAACTTAATATTGGAATGGTACATCAGCACTTTAAGTTAGTACAAAATTATACGATTACAGAAAATATTGTGCTTGGTTTGGAGAAGACAAAAAGATTGTTTGGTATCTTACCTTACGTTGATATGAAAAAAGCCAATCAGGCAATCAAGGATTTATCAGAAAAATATGAATTAGAAGTAAACCCGCTAAAAAAAATTGAGGAAGTTCCAGTTTCGATTCAACAGCGAGTTGAAATATTAAAAATGCTTTACAGAGAAGCAGAAATCTTAATCTTTGATGAACCAACCGCTGTTCTAACCCCACAAGAGATTGACTCCCTTCTAAAAATAATTGAAGGACTTAGAGATGCAGGAAAAACAATTATATTAATAACACATAAATTAGATGAGATTAAACGAGTAGCAGATCGCTGCGCCATTTTAAATAAAGGTAAGTTGATCGAAGTTCTTGATGTAGCTACAACATCCACAAAGGAAATGGCAAATCTTATGGTAGGTCGTGAAGTAACCTTCCGCCTTGAAAAAATTGAACCGAAGTTTAAAGAAGCGGTTCTCGAAGTAAAAAATATAACTGTTAAAAATGAAGATAACTTTGAAGTGGTGAAAGATGTTTCATTTACCATCCATGGAGGAGAAGTGTTTGCAATAGCTGGTGTTGCAGGGAATGGTCAAGTTGAAATTGCAGATTCAATTGCTGGCTTAATGAAAACTACTTCTGGTTCTATCTGGTTAAATGAAAAAGATATCACAAAAGCTAGCATAAGAAGACGTACGGAAGAAGGAATTTCCTATATTCCTGAAGACCGACAAAGCTATGGTGTAGTGATGAATTTTACTCTTCAAGATAATATAGCACTAAAAAAATATTATAAAGAGCCCTTTTGCCATAAAGGCATTCTAAAAGAAGCGACATTTTCAAATTATTCCTCCAGTTTAATTGAGAAGTATGACATAAGAAGCGGTCAAGGAAATGAAACAATCGTTCGTTCTATGAGTGGTGGTAATCAGCAAAAGGCAATTATCGCTCGTGAAATAGAGATGGAATCTCCACTTCTTATATTTGTTCAACCAACAAGAGGTCTGGACATAGGTGCAATTGAGAATATTCATAAACAAATTATTTCAGAACGAGATAAAGGAAAAGCAATCTTACTAATCTCTTTAGAACTAGATGAAATTATGAATTGCGCAGACACCATTGGAGTAATTTATAATGGTAGTTTACAAAAAATTGCACCAGCAGATACACTTACGACTAAAGAAGTTGGAGAATTTATGATGGGAGTGAAGGGGCATAACAATGAGAAATAAATTAAAAAACAGTAAAGTTCAAGCCATTATGGTTCCTATCATTGCGATTATTGTTAGCTTACTAGTAGGAGCAGTTGTATTACTTGGCCTAGGTAAGAATCCTATCAGTGTTTATTATAATATTTTACAAGGTGCCGGTATACTTCCAAAGCCTTCTTATGCAGGGTATAAAGGATTGATTACGGATTTCTTTAGCTTACTTAACATGTGGACACCTATGCTATTTGCTTCCCTTGCGGTTGCAGTGGCGTTAAAGGCAGGGTTATTTAATATAGGTGTTGCGGGTCAGATGTTAACTGCTGGTTTTGTTAGTACCATAGTGGTTGGGTATAGCTCACTTAATGATTTTCTTGCAAAACCTCTCGTTATTTTAATTAGTATTCTTACGGGAGCATTGGTTGGCGGATTGATTGGATGGTTGAAACACCGTTATAATATCAATGAGGTTGTATCCTCCATTATGATTAACTATATCGCCCAATATGTGATTAGTTTCTTTATTACTATGTACTATATTAATCCTGTATCCAGACAATCAAATCCAGTAAGTAAAGCAGCAAGATTAACCTTAGTGGATATGAAAATAGGAAATTATAAGATGGATATTCCGCTTTCTATAATCCTAGCGATTATACTAGTTTTCGTTGTTAGGTTTTTACTGAATCGTACCAAAGTTGGTTTTGAGCTAAAAGCAATTGGCGAAAGTAAAAATACTGCAAAATACGCTGGTATGAATGTGGGTAAAAATATGGTATTAGCTATGGCAATCTCAGGTGCATTAGCCGGACTAGCTGGTGTTACTTACTATCTAGGATACTTTGGATCGATTCAACCGAAGGTGTTACCTAGTATAGGATTTGATTCTATTGCAGTAGCACTACTTGGTAATTCGAATCCTGTTGGTATCTTATTCTCTTCCTTATTAATTTCTATTATTAATAAAGGTAGCACATATATGAGTTCCGCTGCCGGTGTAGAAGCTGAAATTGCTTCTGTTATTACTGGAATTATACTTCTATTTTCAGCTTGCAGTTTTTATATTAGACATAAGATTGATAGAATAAGTTCAAAATCAGAAGAGAAGAAGAGCGAAACTCTTACAGAATTGCAAGATATAAGATCTAGTTTTCATAAAGAGGGAAAACAAGAAGAGAAAAAAATAGAATCAACCGAAGTAAAGGAGGATAACAAATGGAATTAATAATTATAGACGGGTTATCCTTTGCATTACCATTATTTATTATGGCAATTGGCGGAATCTATTGTGAAAAGAGTGGAATAACAAATCTTGCATTAGAAGGTCTACAAGGATTTGGTGCATTTTGTGGAGCATTTGCAGCTGTTCTAGCAATGCGAGCCCTTGGAACAGATTCCTCTGTACCATTCTATCTTGCATTATTTATAGCCATGCTTGGTGGTATGGTATTTTCCTTAATCCATGCACTTTTATGTATTCGTTTTAAAGCAAATCAAGTAATTAGTGGTGTTGTAATTAATATTTTAGCATTATCCTTAACTACCTTTTTAACAAAACAGATTAATCGTGGATTATTTAATGCACCTTCGGATAAGTTCGTATTAGGTGTTTCTAATAAACTTACGATACCTGTTTTATCAGAGATACCTGTAATCGGGGCAATATTTAAAAACATATACCCTTTTCAAATTGTTATCATTGTAATTGCATTTATAGCTTGGTATATTCTATATAAAACAAGATTTGGATTGCATGTAAGAGCGTGTGGGGAAAATCCTCATGCTGTCGATGCAGCAGGAATCTCGGTAGCAAAGACTCGTCTAGTTGCAGTTATCGTATCTGGTGCATTGTCTGGATTAGCTGGTATTAGTTTTGCATATTCTATCTCTGCAAACTTTTCTGGTAGTATTTACACTGGATATGGTTACCTTGCTATCGCGGGATTAATCTTTGGAAACTGGTCAATCCTTCCGACATTAGGAGCTTGTCTGTTATTTGGTTTTGCAAGATCTGGTGGGTATCAGCTTGTCCAGATATTAGAATTACCAAGTGCCTACTCAGACCTAGTTATGATTTTACCTTATGCATTAACAATGCTTTTACTTGTATTTTTCTCTAAGCATAATCGTGCACCATCTGCACTTGGTGAAATTTACGATAAAGGAAAACGTTAGAATAAAAGATACCTATACCAAAGAGAGTTTTTAATTTATAAGCAATTGCAGTATAAATTCCTATAAAATTAATTAGGAGTGAGGGTTGAATTTCACTAAACAAATTTGTATCTGCGCTGAGCTACAAACTTGTTATGAGAAAAAAGCAGCGCAGAAATGAGGTAAACTATGAATATTAGATTCTATCATGCTCGCATCGCTACTATGCAAAACGATTGTGGTATCATAGAAGGAGAGCTTTGGGTTACAAATAATCGAATCTCTTATGTAGGTACCGAAAGAGAAAGCCAGATTTCATGGGATAGAGAAATTGATTGTAAAGGGAATCTATTAATGCCAGGATTTAAGAATACTCATACGCATTCTGCTATGACATTTCTTAGATCCTACGCTGATGATTTACCATTGCATGATTGGTTAAATAAACAGGTATTTCCGATGGAAGCGAAATTATCACCAGATGATATCTATCACTTATCAAAACTAGCCATCTTAGAGTACCTAACTAGTGGTATGACAGCAAACTTTGATATGTATATTACACCAGATACGATAGTCCAGGCTTCGATAGATACTGGATTTCGAACCGTTCTTTGTGGTGGAGTAAGTAACTTTTTGCATTCTGTAACACAGGTTGAGGATTGGTACAAAAAATACAATAATTATCATGAGCTAGTTTCATTTCAACTCGGTTTTCATGCGGAATATACAATAGATAGAGCGACACTTATGGATTTAGCTTCGTTAGCAAAACAGCTAAAAGCTCCAGTTTATACCCATAACTCAGAGACAAAAGCAGAAGTTGATGCATGTATATCAAGAAATCAAATGACTCCAACTGCATATCTTGATTCCTTAGGTATCTATGATTTTGGTGGTGGCGGATATCATTGTGTTCATATGACCGATGAAGACCTTTACATCGTAAAGAGAAGAGGAGTTTCAGTTGTTACAAATCCTGGTTCTAACACGAAATTAGCAAGTGGAATTGCACGTATTGAAGATATGTTATCACTTGGAATTAATATAGCAATCGGAACAGATGGCCCTGCAAGCAATAATTGTCTTGACATGTTTCGTGAGATGTTCTTAGTTACAGGACTTTCTAAATTAAAGAATGAAGATGCGTCCTCAGTAGATGCAAATGAAGTTCTTAGGATGGCAACTGTAAATGGTGCAAAAGCGATGTGTCTTACAGACTGTGATTGTCTCGCTGAAGGAAAATTAGCAGATTTAATCATGATTAATTTACATCAGCCAAATATGCAGCCAATGAATAACATTACTAAAAACATTGTCTATAGCGGAAGTAAAACCAATGTTAAATTAACAATGGTCAATGGCAAGATACTCTATGAAAATGGTGAATTTTTCGTAGGAGAAGATCCAGAGGCTATTTATGCGAAGGCGAATGAAATAATAAATCGTATGAGATAATTTAATTACCGAGAGATATGATACAGTAGTTTTTTAAGATTATGAAGCTATCGAGAGATATTCCATTCATTAACCGTTTTCATTCCATACTTTTTACGTTTTAGGCATAAATTTGAATAATAAGATTAGTATTTTACTTATATTGAAGGCAGTGACATTATAAAGAGTCACTGCCTTCAATATTGATATTACTTTTTAATTTTCACTGGTTCCAGTAGATTTAGAAAATACTCATTTTTACTTCCATCGGGGCTATCATTACGAATATGTTCTTCAAAACATAGTTTCGAGTGATCAGATTCATATTTATCATTTATTGATAGTAGTTCCATTAAGGTTTTCCATGAGCCCCCGATATCATCACTGCTTTCAAGCATTGCATATAACCCGCCAGGTAATCTCATTTCCTTAAGATTATCCGGAACAGCTATTTCATCAGGAATAGAAGCGCACATGCCATATCCATAAGGCTTACCTTCTCCGCTTGGCATTGGATTCATGTTTCCACCAAACAAACGTGCTGTTCCTGCTAGATTTGCTGATTTTAACCAGTCTATAACGGGTATCATTGCCTCCTCTTCGGGCGAAACGCTCACTGCAATGTTGTATGCGACCCTCATTGGGGGTAGTGTGATAAATCTTAGATTTTTACTATTTTCTTGCTGATTTAACATGATTAACTCCTCCATTTCGTATTGTAACTCATTAGTCAGTTTTATGTTTGCCAGCAGTTTCGATATATTTGCATCCGTTATCAATTGATCACTTTGTTCCTGTAAAAATGACAAGAACAGAACCAACTGATTTTCTTTATTAGAAATTTCAACCCTTTGAGCTTTTAAAGCAGAAAGTCTGTTAACAATAACTTCTTGTAATTTATTAAACGTTTTGTTATCCATAACAGTCTTTATTTCACATATCGGAACATCAAATTTTCTTAGTAATGCTGTGATATGAATACATAGAACTGCATTGTCATCATAAACTCTCCATCCAGAATCATTATCCCTTTTACTGCAAAAAAGTTCTTCCGATTCCCAATGACGCAAAGTACGGCTCGTCAGCCCTAGCTGCGCAGAGAGTTTATGGATTGCGATTAGATTATTCACTTCTTTTACTCCTTTCAGAGATATCTCTAAAATTATTTTAACACTTGACGTTGCGACAATTGCAAGAGCTTTTTTTCTTAGAAATCACATCCGCTAGCTTACTTTTTGAGTTTATATAATACTTCTTTTAAGTCCTTAATTACAATCGGTTTTCCCTCTTTATCAAGAAGCGGTGTCATCGTATAGAAAAATAAAACACCATTGCATAAGTAATGAACACCTGTTTCACGGTCAACTATAATTTCAATTACTCTCAACACACCTTGTGAATAGACAGTTGTAAATCGTTTATTTTTCATGTCACAATACTCCTTTATTTTACTTTATTACCATACATGATATCATACTGTCTTTTATGCAAGCAAGTGTGCTTCTATTTAGCTAGCTTAAAAATAATTCTAAAAAAACTTGCAACGAACAAAGTGATGCACAAAATCCACTAGTATGATAGACTAAAATATAATGTAGCTACTGGTTTTTATATCAACATGTACCTTTCTACAAATAGATATCATCCTCAATCATATAACGAAAATTTAGGAGGGAACAAGATGTATCAATATAAAAATTTATCAGTTCAAGATGTACATAAAATCGAGGAAATCGATGCGGAATGGTTTATACATAAAGCTTGGAGACAAAAAGATGGTGAACTAACCTTAGTTGAAATCAATTGGTTAGAAAAGGAATTGCCAAATGGTTTACCATGGCACAAAGAACACTTTGTTAATTCTCTAGATGGAGGAGGCAAAGCGATAGGTTGTTTTAATCACGGTACTATGGTTGGATATGCTACATTAAATGCAGATTTATTTGGTGAGAAGAAAGATTATCTGCTTCTTGATCAGATATTTATATCTAAAAATGATAGAAATCATGGGATTGGAAAAGAGCTATTTCATAGATTGGGTGAATGTGCTCTTAAGTTAGGCGCTAAAAAGTTATACATTTGCTCAGCTTCTGCAGAAGAAACGGTTGCATTTTATAGAAACCTTGGATGTATAGATGCAACTGAAATAAATGAAGAACTTTATGCAATAGACCCAAAAGATATACAACTAGAGTATATCTTATAGGTTTTTAGGGGTGATATCATATGAAAATTGACCGACTTTTAGCAATAACCATTTACCTACTCAACCATAAACGTACGTCTGCTGGGGATTTAGCAAATCGCTTCGAAGTTTCCACTAGGACAATTATGAGAGATATCGATTCTTTATGTCTTGCAGGTATTCCTGTCATATCGACCTTCGGCGTGGATGGGGGTTATGAGATTATGAAAACATTTCAAATGGAGAAACAAGTGGCAGGTGAGATCGATTATTCCTTTATCCTCGCAGCTTTAAAAGGTTTATCAACGGCATATCCAGACAGAGAACTTGAGAATACGATCGAGAAGTTACAGAGTTTAGGTGAGAATTCCACTCAGAGTATCGTAATTGATCTAGGTGTTGCAAATGAGCACAAGGGAATCAACTCTTTACTTTCCATGTTAAGTCATGCGATAAAAATAGAGCACATAGTAGAGTTTACCTATACAAATACAGATAATATAACAAAATCCGCTGTTGTAGAACCAGTATCTATCATTTACAAATGGTATCATTGGTATTTACTAGCTTATCAACCAAGCCATGAAACTTATTGTTTGTATAAGTTAATTCGAATGGAGCACTTAACCATACACGATCAGGAAAATACGATGCTGCATATTCCAAAGGATGCTATGCATATCTGGGAAAGCAGAAATGAAACCCGTACCATGACAACGATAAAGCTAAGGTGTTCCTCTAGTATACGATCCAGATGCTTAGAATATCTAAATGGTACTATTATTGAAGAATATTCGGATGGTGATTTTCTATATGAGATTATGGTACCGGAAAATGAACAATTTTGGTTTGGAACAGTACTATCTTTTGGAGATAAGGTAAAAATTATAGAACCGCCTGAAATTATAGAGAGGGTAGTTGCTACATGCAGTGAAGTTATAAACCAATATAAAAATATTGAATGAAAAGAATAATTTTGAATAATGACGTACTGTTGTCATAGTTCATTTGATACATTTCTTAGGAAGGGATATTCCCTATACTAGGAAAGGAGCAAGTAGTAGATGATATACTTTCATTAAGTAAGTTTGTATTTTCTATTACTAAGGTTTATAATGAGTAATATTAAGAGATATCAGGTTAATGAGGATAACGCATGGTCTGAGATGGTAGAGGCAGGAGATTTTGTATTTTTAAATTTCTGTGTTGGTAACGTGGGGCAATCAGTAGAAGCACAAGTTCACGGAGCGATTAATTGTATGGAGTATAACTTAAAGAAACTAGGATTAACTCTTGAGCATGTAGTTAAAGTTACCGTCTTACTGAGAGATGCATGGAATATCCCGATTATGGAAACGGTGTTTAAAGAGAGATTTGCTGGGAATTATCCAGCGAGAATAACAATACAAACAGAATTTGCTCATTGTGGAGGAGCAGATGGATTACATGCTCAAATTGATGCAATCGCTTATCGGAAGTAATAGATAGATAATATCAATATGAATTCCATAAAAGAATTAGCTAAAAATGTTTAAAAATTAATCACCTAAAGAAGAATTTATTTTAAGTTATTTAATAACCAAAATTTTATATGGTAAGAAAAAGAATGATTTAAACGATAAGAAAAAGAAGTTTTTGAATATTAAAAAAAATTTTGAACTAAGTAAGGGAAAGAATAGTTTTTTATTAGTAAGGATAAGAGTGATTTAAGATGTGGAAACAACAGATAGAAGATTATTGTAAGTCATTAGGCCTTGATACAATCGGTTTTATACGCAGTAGAAGATTCGTTGAATTAATTGATTTCTATGAGCAAAGAAAAGAGAAGAACTTACAAAATGAATTTGAAGAGAAGGACATTGAAAAGAGAATCGATCCGAGCCTTACAATGGAGAGCGGGAAAACAATTATATCCATTGCATTTCCTTATTACCATGATGAGGAGTATAAAGAAAATGGATTTTCTATTTATACGAAACGTAACGATTATCACAAAGTATTGAAATCCTATCTCAACAAAGTGTGTGAATACATTGAAAGCCTTGGAGGAAAAGCGGAGTGTTTTGTAGACAGTAATGCTCTTCCTGAGCGTTACATCGCTTATTTAGCAGGTGTTGGCTTTATTGGTAAGAATAATATGTTAATTACTAAGAAATATGGTTCGTATGTTTTTCTAGGAGAAGTTATAACAGACTTAGAGATGGATTTGGAGGATGTTAGAACTTATCATGAAATTCCGAAGTATATAGAATGTGGTGATTGCAAACTCTGTTATCATGAATGTCCAACAAAATCAATCAATCAAACCAAAATTAATCCAAATATCTGTTTATCCTACCTCACTCAAAAGAAAGACCTATCCGATCAGGAGATTAGTCTCTTAAAAGGTAATGTTTTTGGATGTGATTATTGTCAACTAAAATGCCCTTATAATGAAGAAGTTGAAACTAATGTTTTAGATGACTTTAAAACCTTAAGTTATATGAATGAGGATATGGAAATCTTTGCTTCCATGGATAATAAATTCTTCAAAGATAAGATAAGCAATACTTCTTGCGAGTGGAGAGGAAAGAACGTGATTAAAAGAAATGCAATTCTCCGTATGCATAGAGAAAATCAAGATATCACTAAGTTACGAGGGGATTCCCCATATATCAATGATTATATTGAACGATTGCTGAAGAAACGTGATGTGAAAGAATAGTTATATTATGAAAATATCTTATGTGAAGTCTATAATTTATGTTTTATGTAAAGCCTTATATAAGGAGTCTTTATTATTGAGTTTTATACTATTATGATTTAGATGTACTCTATACAAATGTAAAATACGTACCAAATACAGATCTGATTTTTAGTAGACACTTGTAATGTAGGATGGTAAAATATGTATATGAGCGTCGTTTATAATAAGGAAAGTACGCGAAGCGTGCTTTTTTTGTTTTTGTAAGGTATTTTGCAAAAGAAGGTATATTATCGAATGTAGAAATAGTTAATGAATCTATTCAACCAGATTTAAAGAGAGAAATGTAGAAGATATAGCTGCGTACATACGCACAGAAAGGACGAATCATGTTTGAGTGTATCATAACATTCTTAAGCTTCATTGTAGCAGTTATTTTTCTTCGGCTGATATTTCAAAGAAGAATCAGTCAACGTTTCCAATTTGCTTTATGTGAAATTTTCTTTGTTACGGTACTTCTCGTTGGATGTGCATCTACCAGCAGTGTAAAAGACGGAGATTTAACAGAAAATAAAGAAATAGAAGAGACCTTAGATGAAAATGATAAGATAAATAATCAGAACACTCTAGATCCTACCAGTTCTGAGGCAGAGAAAGATTCCGTTGTAAAGTTTACTTACGAATTAATACATCTAGAAAACGGTACGATAGATGGAAATGTTGAAGTCCTATCTGAGAATGAGATAACCGTTGTTAATAATGCAATCTCTGATTTTATGATAAAATCATCAGCGTGGCCGGGTGTTGATATTGATAAATTAAGCGATTGTTATCAGATAAATTGGATTTTTGAGGATGGCTCGATATTAGAATATTATACTTTTATAACTGGTGATAAGACAGTAATGCAATTTGGTAAAGATGGTCAGTATAGTATTATCGACAATAAATCATATGAAAACATTGTAAATTTGTTTTATAAAATCTTAGAAGAAGATGAAGATATTTAAGTTATAATAAGGATACTAAAAACTTTGCTACATTTTATTTAGAACAATATTAATAGCTTAACAATAGAGAGTCTTACTCATATCAGTAAGCTCTCTTTTTTCTTAACGGAAAGAGAGCCATCGATTCCTTGTATTATTAATAATTTCTCTAATTCGACACACTAATTTTAAAATCACATAAAGTATTATTAAAATATAATTGTAATTTAATAGTATAGGTGGTATAATAGAGTTTGTTAAAAATATATCATAATCATTACTATTATTGTTTATAAAGAAAGTTATGGGAAGGGGTAATCACGATGAAAGTAGTAGTTGTAGGATGTACTCATGCTGGCACAGCAACAGTTGTTAATTTAAAGGAACTTCATCCAGATAGTGAAATCACAATTTATGAGAAGAATGATAACATATCTTTTTTATCATGCGGTATCGCATTGAATGTAGGAAAGGTAATTAAGGATACTAATAGTTTGTTTTATAATTCACCAGAAAATCTTAACAAATCAGGTGTCATTACTAAAATGAAGCATGAAGTATTGGATATAGATTTTGAAAATAAAGTCCTAAAAGTAAAAAATTTAGTAACAGGAGAGACTTTTGAGGATAGCTATGACAAGCTAGTTTTAACACTCGGATCTTGGCCAATCGTACCAAAGTTTGAGGGAGGAGAACTAGAGAATATCGAGTTATGCAAAAATCATGACCATGCTTTAAGAATCATTGAAAAATCTCAAAATGCATCCAATGTTGTTATCATCGGTGCAGGATATATTGGCGTTGAATTAGTAGAAGCATTTGAGGTACTAGGTAAAAAAGTAACTCTTATCGATGCAGAGCAAAGAATCCTTCCAAAATACTTAGATAAGGATTTTACCGATATTGCAGAAAATGAATTTACATCTCGTGGCGTTCAATTAGTATTAGGTGAAAAAGTGAATAAATTCCTTGGTGAGGATGGAAAAGTTAATCAGGTAGTTACAGAGAATGGTACTTATGATGCTGATTTAGTAATTCTATGCATAGGATTTGCTCCTAGTACAAAATTAGTACAAGGAAAACTTGATACCTTACCAAATGGTGCGATTATTATTGATGAATATATGAGAACAAGCCAGGAAGATGTATTTGCAGCTGGCGACTGCTGTGTTGTTAAATTCAATCCTTCTGGAGATTATCGTTATATTCCTCTAGCTACCAATGCAGTTAGAATGGGTACATTAGTTGCAAGAAATATAAATAAACCTACGATTAAGTATATGGGGACTCAGGGAACTTCGGGTATTAAAATTTATGATTATAACATCGCTTCTACAGGATTAACAGTGGAAGTAGCAAGAACGACAACCACAATGAATGTCGCTAGTGTATCCGTAACAGATAATTATAGACCAGAATTTATGCCGACCTTTGAACCTGCAACAATAAATCTTGTCTATGATACAGATACTAGAAGAATTCTAGGTGGACAGATTATTTCGAAGATTGACTTAACTCAATATATGAATACACTTTCTGTTGTAATTCAAAACAATATGACAGTGGAAGAACTTGCAATGACAGATTTCTTTTTCCAACCACATTTTAATAAGCCATGGAGTTTATTAAATACGGTTGCATTAAAAGCATTGTAAAAGCATAATAAATAATTCGATGCTCTAAGACATTGTAATAGCGCAAGAAATATTCCTTAATGAAAATAACACTTTTTTACTCTTACCTATAGGGACTAACAATCCTTTCAACATGGTGACTACCACATCGGAAATATGATGATAGAAAATGGTAAACTTGTTATCATTGATTTTGACCGTTATGATTTTGGCGACCCATGGGAAGAATTTAATCGTATTGTATGGTGTGCACAGTCAAGTCCGCATTTTGCTACAGGACAACTAAATGGCTACTTCGGTGGAGAACCACCAATGGAGTTTTTTAAACTACTTGCTTTATACATTGCAAGTAATACATTATCGTCAATTTACTGGGCTATTCCTCTTGGACAAAATGATATTGATATCATGATGAAACAATCGCAAGATGTTCTTATGTGGTATAACGATATGCAAAACCCAGTACCAACATGGTATCAGGCTTGCAAAAAAATGTTGAAGTAAGAAATAAAAACTATAATATTATGGCAAAATAGGATATATGTGATTTTCTATATGACAAGGGATAAGAAAAAGGTTACTTTGTTAACTTTTCCTTACTATGAATTAGGTTTAAAAATCGATATATCGAAGAAAAGTAGATGAATATGAGAATAATACAATAATAGATTAAGGAATGTGTGCTCATGAGTAAAAGTACCCGAAGAGGTTATGCAGAAAAGGATGAGATTGAATTTGGATGTGATTGGATTCAAAAATTAAGCATTGCTTCACAAGAATTAAACTATCTATTAGATCGAGGGTATCCTACAAAAGGTGCAGCTACCTTTATCGGAAACCATTACATGCTATCAGAACGACAACGTCTTGCAATAATGAGAGCAGTATCATCACCGAATGATATACTATTAAGAAAAAGTAAGCACATTCCCTTAGAAGAACTCTCCAATACTGAGGTTCATATCGATGCATTTAATACAATAATAACGTTAGAAGTGGCACTTTCGAACTCCTTGTTACTTGAGTGTATGGATTCTACGATAAGGGATTTAGCAGGTCTTCGTGGAACTTATCATGTAATTGATAAAACAGAACAAGCGATTCATTTATTGTTTCGTCAGCTTTGGAACAGTAAGGTTGGGAAAGTAATCTTTTATATTGATTCGCCAGTTTCTAATTCAGGCAGATTAAAAAGTCTTATTATGGAGATATCTGCTGATTATGCCATATTAACAGAAGCAATCGTATTACATGATGTAGATAAAACACTAGAGACAAAACCTTATGTAATCACAAGTGATGCAATTATTCTTAATAAGTGTCTTAGCTGGGTTAATTTAAATAGAGTAATTATTAATGAGCATATACCAAATGCATGGTATGTTAAGTTCCCCTTTTGAAAATGTTCTCTTGCAAGAGATGTGAGAAGACGATGGTTGGTCGTTATGTTGGATAAATCATAGTCAATATGTAGTTTTGCTTATACTAATGTAATTAATTAAACTTCTTTATTTTAATTCAATAGATGAAAAATTGGCGGGGAAGATAGAATCTACCGCCTATTTTTGGTATAAATTTTCTATACTGTTTCGTGTTAGAAATCTACTATTTTTGTTCATTCTATAATCTAAACCAAATCTTCCGGTTAACTAGTCGTTTTATTATTTCTCAGTAATCCATTTATTGATAGGGGTATATGCATCCAGGATGGGCGCAATCTAAAATGTGAAAATCTTGAATTCTGTAAACTGTCATCCGCTTACCATAGGACTATGAAGTTACTTATATCTAGTATTAAAAAACACATCATAGGAATACGAAGTTACTTGCATCTGGCATTAAAAAACATATTATCCAAATATAATTTGTAGATATTTGTAAATATATATCTTATAATAACGGAAGAAGCTTTTTGGTATCCGTGAAACCATAGGAGGTTACGATATGAAGAAACTATATTGGATTATCCTGATAGCAGTTGTTCTTGCATGTTCAGGTATTTTGATGTCCCTCCATCTGTCTGTAACGAAAGAGGAGATGACCTACCCCTCTTTTTTAGATGCTGTAAACCAAAATCAGGTAGCATCCGTTCAATTTAAAGAAAATGACAGTACTTTAAAGGTAATTTTAAATTCAGATAAGGATACAACTTATATTGTTCCGAACCCAAAGACAGAGAATTTTACAGAATTCTTATTACTTAGGAATATTAAAGTCGACAACAGTGACTCTTATTCCGCAACTAAGGTAATTCAGATCATACTAATAATTACTGTCGGAACAGGTGTGTTTTTATTCATTAGAACAAGCGGTGGTAAAGATAAACCTTTAATGAAAGATGCAGCAAAAAATAAAAAAGCTGAAAATAGAGTGAAGCTTGGTGATGTCGCTGGTAATGCTGAAGCAAAATCCATGGTGGGTGATATCATTGATTTTATTAAAGAACCTGAAAAGTATAGTGCACTTGGAGCCAGAATGCCAAAAGGGGTAATGCTCTATGGCCCTCCTGGAACTGGAAAGACATTAATTGCAAAAGCCATTGCAACAGAAGCTGGTGTACCTTTTTATGCTATGAGCGGTTCCGATTTCGTACAGATGTATGTGGGTGTCGGGGCAAGTCGTATCCGTACATTATTTAATAAAGCAAAAAAAAGTGAAAAAGCTGTTATCTTCATAGATGAAATTGATGCAATAGGTAAGAAGAGAGCCAGAAGTACCTCAGCTAGTAATGATGAACGCGACCAAACCTTAAATGCCTTGTTAACCGAAATGTCTGGTTTCCATGAAAATAAAGGTATCGTCGTTATTGGTGCAACAAACCGTTTGGATACATTAGACGAAGCCTTATTACGTCCAGGCCGATTTGACAGACAAATTGAAGTTGGTTTGCCAGATATACTTGCAAGAAAAAAGATACTTAAGCTATATGGTGATAAGAAACCACTTGGTGATGATGTTGATTTAGAGGTACTTGCAAAAAATACGGTGTCCTTTAGTGGTGCTATGCTTGAAAATCTTTTAAATGAGGCAGCCATTCAAGCTGCGAATGAAAAATCATCCTATATTCAGTCATCACATGTGGATAAAGCTTTCTATACTGTAATAGCAGGTAGCCCTTTACAAGATCGAAGTTTTATTTCAGAAAAAGATAAGAGTATTACTGCCTACCATGAAGCAGGACATGCTCTAGCAACGAAATTATTACAACCAGAACAATATATTTCAAAGGTTACCATTATACCAAGCGTAAAAGGTGCGGGAGGGTTTAATCTCTCAATTCCAAAGGATTCTTTATATCAGTCCAAGCGGCAGATACTATGTAGTATCCAAATATTATTGGCTGGAAGGGTAGCAGAGGAACTTATTTTTGGTGAAGAAGAAATTACTACTGGTGCAAGCAATGATATCCAAAAAGCATCTGCCATGCTAGTTGATTACCTAAATAAATACGGTATGGATGATGAAATGGGTCTCTTTAGTACTGTAGTATTAGAAGATCAGTATGATACAGACTTTTTAAATAAATGCCGTAATCAGATGCATGCGTTATATGACACTACAAAAAAACTTATGACTGAAAACAAAAAACTTCTTATAGAAATTACAAATGAACTTCTAGAAAAGGAATCTTTGAAAGGTGAAGATATCGATAGAATTTGTTTAAAAGAAGCAGTATAGTAAAGAAGCTTTATAATAAAGATGCTGTATAATAAAGATGCGTATGATAAAAAAGCATAACTAAAGATTCTGTATGATAAAAAAGCATGAATAAAATTGATTTATAATTAAGCACTCTATATAGTAAAAATCCGAGACTTTTGCTCTCGGATTTTTTTTGCTTACTCCTTTTTAATTTTAAGATATTCGAATGTGGTAATGCCTTTCTTCCTCATTTAGTTAATCTTAAAATAAATAGTTGCATTCTCTATAATTCTGTTTATTTTTTAATCTATTGACATTTCAAACGTTTTACAATACCATATATTTACATGTGATAAAAATTTGGTAATATGAATGTTATATCAGATAATATTAGATGTTTTGGCTTGGTAGTTCTTTTTAAGCCGCCGTACACGGAAAGGGAGAATAATGAGAAATAATCGTTTTACCTCCAATAAGAAACTAATGTTGGGTCTATCTGTAGTTATGGCTGCCTGTATGCTAATCGCTTGCACGCCTAACTCAAACCCTGTAGAGACAGTTCAGCCTTTTGAAATATCGGTAACTGAGGTAAAAGTAATCAGCAACCAGCAACAGATGATTCAAGATAATAATCTAACCCAGAGCGATCAAATTAAAAACCGGCTAGTTGTCTCTGTGTCAATCAATAATGTTACAGATATGGAGTTTAAAAAAGTATGGTATGAACTTCAACTCAATTCTGAGGTCAAACCATACATTGCTAGCCAAATAATAGAATTTACGAGTGATAAGATGAATATTACTACGCACGAAAAGTCATTGGCATCTAGCTTAAATGACAAAACTGCAGTTTGGGGATTTTCTCACGACTGGAATATGTCACTGACTTCTGAAGATGATTTGAATTCTTACCATGGTCTTTCGCCCGAGGAACTCGCAGAAGAGCTCAAAAGCATTACTGTGCAAGTCAATTGGAGTGGCGGAAAACAAACAGAAACAATTCCGCTCGAACTCAGCGAAAATGATGTGAATCTGCTGAAGTAATGTTATTAGAAAACAAGTTTAAAAGAACATAAGAGGGACTATAGCAAAAAAAGAAATTTTGCAATAGTCCTATTTTTTAGTCCACGAAATCAGTAAATTGCGTTACGGGAAATGGAAAAAGATCTTTTTTATCATGAAAGTAGGAGTAGATAAATAGACTGTAGTAAACTTTAAGAATAACAGAAAATCACATTTTAATCTTACAATTAAACCAAATCATTAAAAGGAGGAGTTATGCTATATCATGTATCCAATATATCAGGTCTAAAAAGTATTGAGCCTAGATCTTCAACCCACGGGAAACCATATGTTTATGCTGCAGATAATTTTGTTATAAGTTTACTTTTTGGTGTACGTCAAGATGATTTTGATTTTATTATAGATTTAAATAATGACGGAGTACCTGAAATATATGAGTGTTATGAAGATGCTTTGGTTTTGCACTATAAAGAGAAGCAATGCTCTGTTTATCGACTGAAAGATAGCGGTTTTTTAAAGGGGCAGACTTCTTGGGATGCTGAATTAGTTAGTGAACATACAACCTATGTTGAAAGTGAAACTGTAATTAAGGATTTATACCCAAGGTTAATGGAAGAAGAAGCAGACGATAATTTAATTATACACCGATATGAGAATACTATAGAATATAAACATTTAGTTTCGATGCATATCGTGGACAGATTAATCCGATTTAATGCTATGAAGTATATTGAATTTGATGAAAGATTTCAAAAGTACTATAGTAAATTAATTCAGGGATTAAATGATTTGATGTCTGGACATTATCTCAATGGCTAAACTACATACGAATCTTAAACTAAGTATAATATCTAGGAATCTAAAAACAGCAGACACAATTTAGTATCTGCTGTTTTTTTGCCCAACTAGAAGCTTCTGCATATACAGTTACTTTAATTCTTTCTGCTTCGCAGGTTTCTTTATAGTTTTCCAAGCATGCAATGCAAGAGAAAGAGCAATAACTCCATAGCATATAAATACACGGAAATACTCACCAATCAAAGAACTACCTAATAAATTACTTGCTGAAAGTGGTGCAACAACAAATAGGGTATGAAATAGGATAACACCAAGGATTGCTTGTTTATTGTTCGCCATTTGAACACCTGCTCCGCCTACAAGTAATGCAGCTATAGCATATAGACCAACCATAGAATGAGCTCCATAGGTGGAAAAGGTTCCAAGATTTTGAAGGTAAATTAATTGTCCCCAGCTAGCTAAAACAGTAGAAATGCACATCGCAATAATACGTGTTTTATTTACATTAATTCCTGCCGAGTTAGCAACAGTTCTGCTCTGACCGACAGTACGCATATTCTGGCCAAGCTTTGTACTTAAAAGCCAGCGATTGAAACCACAAATCAAAATAATTGCCGCATAAGTACATACTGGTAGAGAAATACTCATTGTAATATCAAAAACTACAGGAATATAGGTTAGTGCATATACAATGATAGCTATAATTATCATTGCTAGGTATTTGTTTACTTCAAGTTCTTTATGTTTTTGAATTAACTTAATCGAACAAATCTTTGTAATAACATAAAGGATAGCTAACACACAGCCAATGGTAATCGCATTTAATAACAACAGACGGTCAGTTCCTAGAAAATCACGGATAGCTGGTATCAATGTTAAAAGGAGTAGAAGAATCGTGACACTTATTTTAATGATAGATAATTTATAGCCTGATTTACCCTCCTTCTTTTTTCGTAGGATTACATTAGCAGCACTAAAAACAAAATACAGGACTAGAAGAATCCGAAGTAAAAGTAACATGCTAACGGTATCTAAGGCATACTTTAGATTTCCCGTTAAATCTATGGTATTTTTAACACCAATTCCACCTGCAATCATTAATGTAGTATCCTTGATTGGAATAATACCTCCAAGAATGAAAAGGAAAAATAGTTGATATAACCCATCCGCAAAGTAGGCGAGTACCATACCGGAAATCATTTCAGCACCTTTTGTTTTATTGTAGAGCCATCCAACAAGGAATCCAAATAAAATGGCGATTGGTGTACTTAATAAGACACATAGAATCAATCCGGTAATTCCAGTGAAACCCCAATATACGACAAAGAAAATAGAAATCTGAGCAGCCATGGCACCAACTACGATACCAAAGTTTAACCCTAACCCAGCTAGTACTGGGATGATTAGTGCTATAACTAAAAAGGTATTTCTTCCGAATCTCGTAAATACCTCCGAAACCGTAAAAATTAATGGTTTTCCAGTCGTTGCTATACCGAATATACAAAGTATAAGAAACATAAGAACAACCTTATTAGAATAGATATTTTTTAATCCATTACCAAGTTGCTTTTTGGAATAGGAAAGAAAATTATTCTTCATTCGAAGCACCTCCTTTGGCCTTAGTAAGAGCATAAAGGATAATTCCATTGGAAATAATCATACGCAAAATATCGGAAAGATCAGTTCCAGTAAGAGCTTTATTTGCCACCGGAAGAGCAATAACTAGAATTCCTTGGAATAAAAAGGTACCAATAATAACATGAACGATTTTCGCTCTCGTGGTACTGGCACCGCCTATTAATATAGCAGCAACACAGGTAAATCCCATCATTAATGGGGCATTATACATCTGTAAGAAGCCAAATGCTTGAGCATAGGTGATAATACCAATGGCTCCAAGAGAAGTAGATAGGGCAGTACCAATAATTCTTGTTCTATTTACATTGATACCACTTGCCTTTGCAAAATTAGGATTTGCACCAGCTGCACTCATTGCAATTCCTGTTTTACTTTTCATAAAGAGATAAACTAAAAAGCATAAGAAAAAGAAAAATAACAATAAACCTGTAGGAACAAATAATCCTGTTTCAGGTTTGCCGATGGTAATTGCGCCAGCTTTATTCATAATTTCACTAAAGCTACTTTCTAAACTTATGGTATTTCTTGCACCTTCTCCACCAATTGGCCACTTAATATCTCCGTTTTTAAATGGTAAAGTTACCCATAGAATGTTCATAAATGCAATGATTGAGAATCCAACATAGGTGGATACTGTCATTTCAGAACCCTTTACACGATTTAGTAAGATTCCGTAACCAATACCTACAATCCAAGCAATAACAGAAGATAAAATGATTGCAAATAGGATAGTAGCCCAAGCGCCAAGCATTTTATTTCCATCAAATATGGAAAGGTTCGCAATATTAAGTTCGATTGCTACAAGGGAGCCAAACAGTCCACAAACGATACCAAGACTTACTCCAAAATTTGGACCGATTCCACATTGAATGGCAGGTACCATGGCAAGTACAAGAATACCATACATTCCCCAACGTCTTAGCACATTACTTAATAATGCTACAGTGTCCATCTTGTAGAAACCAGCTGCAAATAATACGAGAATGAAAAAGGTAAAAATAATTAACCTTGGAAGCCCTATCGCATGATAAAGGTTTTGTATTTTTTTATTCATCCTTATCCACCTCCTCTATAACGCCAGACATTGCAAGACCGAAATCTGTATCAGAATCATCTGCCTTTAATACTCTTGCAACTTTTCCTTCAGAGACAATTGCAATTCTATCACAAATACTTCGAAGCTCATTTAATTCTGAACTTACCATAAGTATCGTTAACCCTTGTTCACGGTTTAACTTTGCCAATAATTCAATCACCAATTTTTTAGCTCCGATATCAATTCCTCTCGTCGGTTCTGATACAATTAATAGCTTTGGTGCTAAAGTTAGTGCACTTGCGATACACACTTTTTGTTGATTTCCCCCCGATAATCTACCTACCGCTTGTTCAGGACCAGTACACCTTATATCTAATGTCTTTATCATTTGTTTTACATGATGACTTGCAGCTTTTTTATGATATAATTTAGCGATTCCTAGATTATATAAAAATTTGTTCTGAACTTGCATCGCAGTAAAAATGATGTTTTGTTCAATTGAATCATTTAATAATAACCCTACACCACGTCGGTCTTCGGATACAAAGGCAATTCCTTTCTTTAAAGCATCGCCAAGCACTTTAGGCTCTATTTCTTCTCCATCAAAATGGATGGTTCCTTCTGATTCATATAATCCCATAATACCATTTGGGATTCCTAATTTTCCTTGCCCTGCAAGTCCTCCAATTCCAAGTATTTCGCCGCGTCGAATAGACAGATTCAATTGATTTACTTTTTCACCAGGCATATTTACGGAGAAATTACTAAGTTTCAGTATGATATCGTCCTTATTTAAAGTTCTAGTATCTTCGGATTCATCCAGAAGCTTTTCAACCTCACGACCAATCATCATTTCAGCAATTTTTGCAGCACTCGTTTCTTTCGTAAGTACGCGGTTAACCAGTGATCCATCTCTTAGGATCGTCATGCTGTTGGTTACTTGCATAACTTCGTCAATACGATGCGTTATAAAGACGATAGCAATTCCTTTCGATGAGAGTAGTCGCATAGTATCAAGCAGTCGTTCTGCTTCACTTTCTGTAAGCACAGCAGTAGGTTCATCAAAGATTAGAAGTTTAATTCCTTGTTTATCAATCTCTCTGGCAATTTCAATAAATTGCATATAACCAACCGGAAGTCCCTTTACCTTAGCGTATTCTTCAATATTAAGACCGATGGTATCCAGTGCTTTTCTTGCATCTTTTGCCATCGCTTTTTGATCTAGTTTTTCAAGGGATTTACTAAAGATCCTACTTAAGAAAGTAGGTGTTGTTATCTCACGGCCAATCTTAATATTTTCTGTAATGTTAAACCCAGGAAGAAGCATAAATTCCTGATGAACCATTCCAATTCCTAACTCCATCGCTTTTTGAGGACTATCAATGGTAACTGGTACACCGTCTATTTCGATGGAACCATCAAAACCACCTGTGTTATGCACAACAGGCATTCCAAATAAAATATTCATTAGCGTTGATTTACCTGCACCATTTTCCCCCATAAGTGCATGGATTTCGCCGGGAGCTATCTGTATATTAATATTCTTTAATACTTGATTCCCGAAGTAATCCTTCGAAATATTATTCATTTTAAGAACATATTTCGTATCCATACAATTCCTCCTTTTTTGTAAAAAACAAAGGTTCCCAGCTGTTTTGTTTGGAAACGAGGGAACCAATTTTCTTACATTTCAATTAAATTTATAGCTTATAAGAAATTTTGAATTAATCTGAGAATCAGAACAAGGATCTGATTCCGATAACATTAAAAATCATGGTATGGACAAAGTAGAAGATAGAAGTTATCTAAAGTTCCTTTGGTTTCATCCACATAATTTGACACTTTTACGTCCTGTCCACCAGCCACATCATTAAATATTTTAAAGAGTACCTCTTCGTCAACAGTACCTTTTGTGCGACCTTCGCAATATTCAATTGCATATTTTACACCAGACTTAACCATTAACATGTTTACTGGCACATTCCATGTGGACATTCTACCTGTATTACCATAATCAGCAACTTTTGAAGTGATGGAATCTAACATATAGTCAACATCACCTTCATGACCAGTTACATCAATTCCCATAGCAGCTGGATATCCATGGTAAGGAGATGGACAGCATTGTTGAGGAAAAATTGCATTTTGTTCTGCAATGGTACGGATTAGTGGTTCTTGCATTGCGCAGTTAGTACTAAAGAAAGCAGTATCTTTGCCATATTGCTTTACATATTCAGGGATATTTTCAATAATCCATTGTTGTGCACCAGAAACGCCAGCATCTCCTGTTGGGTCTGGAGCAGTTGCTTCTACATACTCGATTCCTAGTTTCTCACAATTCTTAACAAATAGTTCACGTCGAGCAGCAATGGTAGCATAGGAGAGATGACGAGCAAAAGATATATGTACAAATGTTTTTGCTCCTTGTTTTACTGCCTGTTCGATTACCGACGTACCCATAGATATTTCATCAACTAAAAGACAAATATCTGCTTTACTAGCTACGGTTGCAGGATCTTCTGCTACAACACCACAGATAAATAACATATCCGGTCTTGTTTCGCGTACTTTGTCAATTGCAGCAGCTGTACCTGGTACTGCCTGTACGAATACAATAGCTTTGACATCTTTATCACTTGCAAGGCCAACGACCTGCGCTATGGTTGCTTCGGTTTCCGTTGAAAAGTTATCAGGATATGTTGCTGTAACGATTTTATCTGATCCATACTCAGAAAGTATCTGTTTTGCAGCTTGATATTCTTCTTCTCCTTGGGATACCGTACCTGTGACGATTCCTATCTTATAATTGGAACTATCACCAGATGTTGCAATATTGCCTCTACATCCAGTAGTCATTAAGACCATAGAGATGATAAGCAATAAACTAAAAATTCTTTTCATAGCGTATACTCCTTTTTTATTTTTGGTTCAGGTGATAACAATTATAACTTTTTATTATACAACTGATCAGCTCTATTTTACTAAGTAAAGCGTTAAATTACAAGAGTAAATTTTATCTAATTAAAGCGTTACGTGGTAAAGCGTTGCGGGTTAACGTGTAATCACGGTAAAGTTGTGACTTGCTAGCATGTCAAATTATATAATTATCATCTATTTTCTATGAAAAATAGTGTTTAATCAGCTCTGCTGAAGTATTTTAAATAAATTAGCAATTGAGAACAAATTCCCAATATTCTCACATAATTCTTTGTCAATTGTCCAAAATAGTTCTAAGAGCCCACAAAACAAAGATTGTCTAGAAATGAGGCGAACTATGAATAACAACAAAACTTTTATGTTAAATTCTCCTTTAGGATCTATCTTTCCAGGAAATCAAGAAGAAGGTCTAAAAGAAATATCCAAAAATGATAAAAACCTAGTTGCAGTATCCGGTAAGATAAAGAAACCCGGTATTGTTACTTTAACAAGTAATACGACTCTACGTGATATCATTGAACTTTCTGGTGGTATGTTAAATGATAAACCTTTAAAAGCTGCACAGCTTGGTCTACCTTTTGGAGGTTTTTATACGAAGAAAGATATTGATCGTCAAATAACTCCAGACTCCTTTGAGGAAGGAATAAGTCATTCAATTATTATTCTATCGGAAGAGGATTGTATCATACAGTATGCAAAGTTTTATATTGACTTTTTGTTAGGTAAAATCAATGGAGGCTATATCGATCATTATATTCCCGCACTGCCAGAGATACTTCAGATGGTTAAAGTTTTAAATCGTATTAGCAAGGGAAGATCTAATATGAGAGATATTTTTCTATTAAGGGAACTCTCACAAACAGTAAAAGAAAAGGTACATCAAAAATATAATCTCATCGAAGAAGTGATAATCTACTTCTATGATGAGATTAAGGACCATGTGGAAGATAACCGATGCTACACCCTACAGTGTAATAATCTAACGAAATTAACGATTATGGACAACTGTATCGGATGTGATAAATGTACAAAAGTATGTCCGGTGGACTGTATTGTTGGAGACTTTAAAGAACAGCATTATATTGATTACACAAGGTGTACCCATTGTGGTGCTTGTCTTAGCACCTGTCCTGTAAATGCTATAACGTCAGGAAATAATTCTATCTTATTTTTAAGAGATTTAGCAACACCAAATAAAATTGTAATTACACAAATGGCTCCTTCCGTTCGTGTTGCAATCGGTGAGGCATTTGGATTTGAAACCGGTGCTAATGTAGAAAAAAAGATTGCAGCAGGGCTTCGAAAACTAGGTGTTGATTATGTATTCGATACCACCTGGGCAGCCGACTTAACGATTATGGAAGAAGCGAATGAACTTGCAGAAAGGGTGAAGAGATATCTAGAAGGCGATAAGGAAGTAAAACTCCCAATCCTTACATCCTGTTGCCCAGCTTGGGTAAAATTCATTGAACAGAACTACGGAGATATGTTAGATGTGCCCTCCACTTCAAAATCACCGATGCAAATGTTTGCTGCAGTTGCAAAAGACCTATGGGGTAAGGAGAAAGGACTTAGCAGAGAACAGATTACTTCCGTCGCTATTATGCCATGCATCGCGAAAAAATATGAAGCTTCAAGGCCTGAGTTTTCCAGGGGGCTTAATTATGATGTGGATTACGTTATTACAACTACAGAGCTCATAGACATCTTTAAGAAATCTAATATTGACTTAAGTCAGTTAGAAGATGAAGAAATCGATCAGGTGATGGGAGAATATACCGGAGCAGGTATTATTTTCGGCCGAACCGGCGGTGTAATTGAAGCTGCTACTAGAACTGCGGTTGAATTAATCACAGGGCAGCGTGTTGATAACATTGAATTTACCAGTCTACGTGGCTTTGATGGATTTCGAAGCTGTGAATTAACGGTAGGAGACTTAACATTACGAATTGGTGTAACCTATGGACTTAAGGAAGCCAGAAAGATGTTAGATAAGATTCGCTCAGGAGAGGAATTTTACCATGCAATAGAAATTATGGCATGTACCGGTGGCTGTATCGGAGGCGGCGGACAACCTAGGGCTAAAAAAAGAGAGGAAACAATTAAAAGTAGGATGGAGGGTCTGAATGAAATTGATCGTTCCTTACCACTTCGCAGATCCAATGATAACCCAGCGGTACTCGCAATTTATGAAAAATTCTTAGATTATCCGCTTAGTAATAAGGCTCAGGAATTACTTCATACCAGATATTTTGTTAAGAGGAAAAAATAAATATATATTACTTTCACTTGTACCGGTACTTTTACTTGTAAACTTATACTTTTCTAGTAATTTAACTTTAACTTGTAAACTTATACTTTTCTAGTAATTTAACTTTAACTTGTAATCTTATACTTTAACTTTAGATTTTACTTTTACTTGTAATTTAACTTTAACTTGTAATTTTTCTTTCACATGTAGATTAAATTCACTTGTTACCTTTTTTAAGGAATGTTATGATAAATGGGAATGTAAGCTTATTGATAGGTTGGAAAGATAAACATTTTTACAATTGTTATTTCTGACGTTATCACATAGGAAAGCAGTTGTGATATACAATGAGTATAATTCTGATTTAAAAAGACTAATCAAAAAGGATGGTAAGAAAGTGAAAATTTTATTAACTGCATTCGACCCTTTCGGTGGAGATACTATAAATCCAGCTATTGAAGCTCTAAACCTAATTAATTTAGAACTTGAGAACTTAGAGATTATAAAATTAATTGTTCCTACTGTTTTTTATAAATCAATTGATACTGTGACAGAGGTAATTGAAAAAGAACAACCAGATGTCGTTTTATGCATTGGTCAAGCAGGCGGTAGAAAAGAAATTACACCGGAGCGAGTTGCAATCAATTTGGATGATGCAAGAATTTGTGATAACGAAGGAAATCAGCCAATTGACACTAAAATCTATGAAGATGGTGAATCTGCTTATTTTGCAACAATACCAATCAAGGCAATCGTTCAGAAAATAGCGGAAGCTAATCTACCTTCAACTGTATCAAATAGTGCTGGAACATTTGTATGTAATCACTTAATGTATGGAGTGTTATACTATATTTCGAAACATCACTATAATATGAAGGCAGGTTTTCTTCATATCCCATATATGATTGAACAAGTAAAGCACATGCAAGATAAGCCGGCTCTACCTTTAGATCAAATCGTTCAAGGAATCGAATTAGCGATTGAAGCAATCGCGTGTAACAAAGTAGATCTTAGAATGACTGGTGGAACTGAATGTTAGGTAAGAATATTAGGAACAAAAAAATAATATATAAGAATTAAATCCTAAATTTACTATGAAACTCGTTGGATCGTTTTTATATCACAACGAGTTTTTTTATATCTATTTTTATTTCCAGTTCTTAAAATAGAAAGATACTTTTTCAGTTTTCTTATTGCATAATCCCATAACTAAATGTAAAATTATACCATAGTTACGAGCAAGTAGCGTTTTGTTAGTGTAGCTGAAATGCAAATAACGAGTGTTGACTAACTAGAGAGTTATAAATGGTTTAGTTATGTAGAAATTACTATATCTTTTGAAGGGATGTGTGTTGAATTGATGAGAAAGTTTCCAATTATAGTATCAGGTATTTTAGTATGTGCAACATTATTAAGTGGCTGTAGCCAAAATATGTCAAATGTTGATAAATCCACAGTGAATTTGAATTCGCAGAATACAGACAATCAAAATCAAGATGCAAATAATAAAGACTCGGATAATCAAGGCGCAAATAATCAAGAGTCAAATAATCAAGAATCACAAAACCCTGAATTAAAAAATACACCAACACCTCAAATCATAGTACTACCAGGTGACAGCACAATTGAAGCAAACGAAATTGTAGCCCCAACCATCACATTTGAACAAAAAGAAATACCATCGAATCCAGCAATAACTTTTGTACATAATATGAAAATAGGATGGAACCTTGGAAATACATTTGACGCAGTGAGTGATTCCAATCTAATGGATGAACTTAATTATGAAAGCTCATGGTGTGGTGTAAAAACAACAGAAGAGATGATGAAAGCAATTAAAGATGCTGGGTTTCAGTCGATTAGAATACCAGTATCGTGGCACAATCATGTTTCTGGTGATGATTTTATTATAAGCGAAGTATGGCTTAACCGAGTACAAGAAGTGGTCGATTATGCTATCAATAATGATATGTATGTGATATTAAATACTCACCATGATGTAAGTAAAAATTTTTATTATCCAAGTAATGAAAATTTAGAATCTTCTAAAAAATATATCAACGCAGTATGGACACAAGTAAGTGAACGATTTTCTTCCTATGGAGAAAAGTTATTATTTGAAGGGATGAACGAACCAAGGCTTGCAGGTTCTAATTACGAATGGTGGTTAGATTTATCAAAGCCTGAGTGTAAAGAAGCAATCGAATGTATTAATCAATTAAATCAGGAATTTGTTGATACCGTTCGCAAATCGGGAGGAGAGAATACTTCTAGGTATCTTCTGATACCAGGGTATGATGCATCGTCTCAATATGCACTTATTAATGATTATAAGTTACCAAAAGATAATATAAATGATCGTTTAATTGTATCAGTACATGCATATCTACCATATGACTTTGCCCTAAAAAGTCCAAAGGAAAGTGGCAGTATATCAGAATGGAATTCAAAAATAGCTGGATGTACTAAGGAGATAGATTCTTTTTTAAATAGTTTATATATGAAGTTTATAAAAAATGGAGTTCCCGTAATTATCGGTGAATTTGGTGCCAGAGATAAAGAAAATAATTTAGAATCTCGGGTAGAGTATGCTACTTATTATATAGGTGCTGCAAAAGCGAATGGAATCACATGCTTCTGGTGGGATAATCATGCATTTAAAGGGGACGGGGAAAACTTCGGTCTTTTTGATAGAAAGAGTTGTACTATAAAATATCCTGAGATATTGCAAGGTTTAATGAAATACGCAGAATAATAGATTTATTATAGTAGTAGCATTTCTTACTTAAATCTTTCATGGCTCTTTTTGTAGAGACGTTAGACAAATGATATATTTTCATGTATAATAGCCATGTTGCCGTAGAGAATAACGGATGAGATAATAGGGAAAGGTATCGTTTATGAAGTGCTTAATAATTGGGAATAATGATATATCAGAGGAAGAATGTAAGTGTATTACAGAAGAATCCTATAAAGATAAGAACAAAAAAGAATTGCCCAAAAAGGTGAAACGTATCATTGGTTGGAAAGGGATTTGCAAGTCTTGTCAAAATCATAAAAGGCCATGATTAAAAATACAAGAAATAGTACGCTATGATTACTTTTCCTTGTCCTGAATAAAGTATATTGGAGGAACTTATGATAGATAAGATTCAATTTTTAGAAACACTCCGTTCGTTAACGGAGATAGCAAAGGTATCGGAAAATCCACTTTCTAAAGAAGAAATATTATCCCATTTTGATGGAATGACCCTTACGAAGGAACAACAGGAAATGGTCTATCAATACCTGTTAACTCCAGTCGAAGAACGTGAAAAAGAAGACATGAGCGAAGAGGATTCTACACCTGTAGAAGATGAATTATCCAAGGAAAACAAAGAAAAGAACTCAGTGTTTTTAGAAATGTACTTAGAAGACATCAAGCATTTACCAAGGTTGACCGCAGAGTTAGAAGAAAGAGCATATATTCGTTTAATAAATGGAGATAACTCTGTAAGCCAAAGTATATCTGATCATTGGTTGTCGACAGTTGTAGAATTAGCAAAAAAATACGAGACCTATGATGTAAATATGGAAGATTTAATTCAAGAAGGAAACATTGGTCTACTGGGTGGATTAAAACAATTACTTGGTAGCAATCAAAAGATCGAAGCAAAAGAATACTTAATGGAGTCTGTATTGAAAGCATTCGAAAATTACATTGATGAAGTGATAGATGAGGATGATATGGAAAATTCTATTTTATCTAAAATCACTTTAATTAATGAAGCGATAACAGCCTTTGCAGAGGATAATGGAGTTACACCAACCGTTATGGAAATCGCTGATTATACTAAGATATCAGAGGATGAGATAGCAAGCATCTTAAGACTTTCTCTGGATACAGTGAAAGAAAAAGAGTAATTTAAATAAATAAAGTGAAATGTAATTCTACTCTTGTAGTATTAGATAAGATAGAATAAGACAGAATGTTTTTATTGCATCATTACTTATGATATGTTATACTTTCACAGGTTATTGTTGTATTTTAATCACTAATATGAAAAATAATAATTTTCAAGATAGGCTCTTGCAAGCAGTCTACCTTGCTTTAAATCATACGAGATAAGCTAATAATCAGACTTATAAGTTCATTTACAAACTGATAAGTCAATACGCTTTTCTTTCATACCTTTAGCATGAAAAGCAACTTTTGCTTTTTCCTGTTAAAAAATTCTTGCACAGATTGTTGCAAGAATTTTTTTGTGTAAAGGAGATTATCAAATTAGTGATTTAGTATTACTATAAATTTAAGATCTATAGAGAACAAAGGAGGTAAAAATGGAAAACGAGACAACTATGGAACAAAACAAGATGGGGGTAATGAAAGAGAATAAATTACTTATTACTATGTCCTTACCTATTATGGTCTCTATGTTAGTACAAGCAATGTATAACGTTGTAGATAGTTTGTTTGTTGCTAGATTGAATGAAGATGCATTAACAGCTGTTTCGCTAGCCTTTCCAATACAAAATTTAATCATAGCAATAGGTGTTGGTACCGCAGTCGGTATTAACTCTTTATTATCCCGTTATCTCGGGGAAAGAAATCAGGAAAAAGTGAATAAAGTAGCAAATAATGGTGTGTTTATCACTGCAGTTAGCTATATATTCTTTCTTATCTTTGGTCTCTTTTTTACAAGAATATTTTTTACTACTCAGACAGATAATCAACAGATTATTGAATACGGAGTTTCCTATTTATCTATTTGTACCATCTTTTCTTTTGGAGTGTTAGGACAGATAACATTTGAACGATTATTACAATCAACTGGTAGGACTGTGTATTCGATGTATTCTCAGGCTGCAGGAGCAATAATCAACATCATTCTCGACCCAATCCTCATTTTTGGTCTATTGGGAGCTCCAAAGCTAGGAGTTGCCGGAGCGGCGATTGCAACTGTTATTGGTCAGATTTGTGGCTTTAGTATAGGAGTTTATTTAAATCATAAATTTAATCACGATATTCATTTGAATATAAAGAAGTTTAAACCAGACGGTCATATTATTAGACAAATATATCAAGTAGGTTTTCCTGCTATTATCATGCAATCCATAGTTTCTGTTATGATATTTGTTTTAAATAAAATTTTAATATCATTTTCTTCAACATCAGCAGCTGTTTTAGGTATTTATTCTAAACTACAGAGTTTCGTATTTATGCCTGTATTTGGATTAAATAATGGTATGATTCCAATTATCGCTTACAATTACGGTGCAAAAATGCCAAAGCGTATTGTTAAGATTATTAAATTAAGTTTTGTTTATGCGATAGGAATTATGTTAGTTGGATTTGTGCTTATGGAAATAGCACCACGTGAATTTCTCTCATTCTTTCAGGCGTCGGAAGATATGATGGGAATAGGGGTAGTAGCACTTCGTGTTATCAGTATAAGTTTCTTATTTGCCGGATTTAACATTGTATCAAGTTCTGTGTATCAAGCTCTTGGTAATGGAGTACTGAGTTTAGTTATCTCTATAATTCGTCAATTGGTTGTTCTTCTACCAGTTGCCTACATCTTATCAAAACAAGGAATCCATGCAATATGGTGGGCTTTCCCGATTGCAGAACTAGTAGCAGTAGTTTTAAATTTAATTTTCTTAAAGTATGTGTACAAAAAGGAGATTAAGCCTTTACAGTTTGTAAAATAAGAAATATGTGATGATAACTATGAAACGAAAATAATCTAGACGATTATTATTACAAGTAAATAGTTAATATGGAGTTATTTATTACGATAGGGGTATTGGAACCGAGAGTTCCAATACCCCTATTATTCTTGACAAGTAAAACGTTTGAATCATGTTAACTAGTTTTGAAATGTATCTTTCATATCTTTAATAAGTTCAATATCAGAATCTGTTAATTTTAAATTCGATGAATACGTTTTTCCATTTACATCTGTTACGTTGATTTCAATTACAGTACCAGATTGTAACGCATTGTTCGAAACCGCGCTTAAAAACAACGGAAATTTTGGATGGTTCGCTTTAAATGCTTCAATTGCAGTTTTTATTTTAAACAATTTCATTGGATTCATTGGATTCATATCTTGTTTCCTCCCTATACAATACTTATATAGTATCTTAATACAGATTAAACAAAAAAGCAAATGTTTGGAAGTATGTATTGTACTTAACATAGTACATAATAGATCAGTGAATTACATAAAATCACATAAAGTTTAACTGATTCACATATACACTAATCCTTAGTTCTGCCAAATATACCTTAAGAATAGATTACAATGAATATACAATTGAGGTTTTTTATGGACAATTGTATCGCTGTACAAGATCTGATAAAGCAGTTTCATAAGAATACTGTAGTAGATTCTATTAACTTTACAGTAGGAAAAGGTCAAATCTGCGCATTTTTAGGGCCAAACGGTGCCGGAAAAAGTACAACAATGAAGATGCTAGCCACCTTATTAAATAAAACCAATGGAAAGATTATGATTGAAGGTCTTGACATGGACATCCAATCGGGAGAAATTAAACGAAAACTCGGTGTTGTTTTCCAAGAAGATGTTCTAGATGGAAGCTTAACAGTAGAAGAGAATCTTTATTATCGTGGCGGGCTTTATATCAAGTCTAATAAAGAGTTATATCATAAAATAGATCAAGTAGTAACTCTTCTTGAACTACAAAAGCTACGTAATAAAAAGTATGAGACATGTTCTGGAGGTCAGAAGCGAATTGTTCAAATTGGTAGGGCCTTGCTTACAAATCCGAAACTATTATTATTAGATGAGCCAACTATTGGGCTTGATCCTTTAGCAAGGACATTAGTTTGGAAGGTATTAAGAAAATTAAATAGGGAGCAACAAATTACAATCTTTTTCACAACGCACTATATGGAAGAAACGGACTATGCAAATCACATCTGTATTATTCATGAAGGAAAGATTTTATTATGCCAAAATCGTGATCGATTACTACGTAATCCTTGGAGAGATAACAAGCGTTTTACTATACATGAAATTTATCTAGATTTATTAGCACGCATAGAAGAATATGATTAATACTAAGTAATGAATTTTCGTGTATAAAGTTGCATGAATTTTCGTATAAGTTACTTAAATTATCGTGTATGAAGTTAGATAAATGACATGTATGAAGTTACATAATTACATGTTATCGAAACGTGATAATAAGTTCCCTATAGTAAAAAAGCTGTGTTCTGGCTTTTATACCGAAAAAAACACATATACAAACAAGGAGGAGATATCAAAGGATTTTATAAGGAGGTAAGAAATGAGGGAATTAGAAATTCTTATAGATAGAAATATTACCTTGTTTCGATCAAATAAAAGAAATGTTATGCTTAGTTTTGCATCGATATTCATTGTTATGGGGTTGTATGTAATATTCCTTAGGGATTTTATACTAAACTCTGTTGTTGCGTATGGCTTATCAAGAATATTAGCAGAAGAGTTTACCGATCGCATGATGGTTGGTGGTTTGATGATTGTACTGAATACGACAACTTGTTTTGGTATTATGCAATTATGTGTGGAAGACGCTTCTACTGGAATACGTAAAGATTTTCTTATTGCTCCTATTACAGAATTTAAAATTATATTAGGTTACTTATTATCAAGTGTGTTGGTTTCTGGTTTTTTTACATTATTTACGGTGATATGTGCAGAATGTTACTTTTATATTCGCTATGATAATCCAATGGATTATATCGCACTCGCTCAAGTAGTTATCCTTGTTATTACTACCTCCATAATAAACTCCCAACTATTATTATGTTTTATGAAGTTAGTAAAAGATAGTACTACATTTTCGACTTTCGGAAATCTATATGGAATGATCTCAGGTTTCTTAGCAGGAGCGTATTTGCCCTATCATATGTACCCAGGGTTCTTAAAGAAGGTATTAATATTTTATCCGCAGACACACCTTACTAGTATGATGAGGCAAATGTATCTTAAAGATTTCTCCAAAAGCTTGGAAGGCTCTCAAATGAATAGTTTGTGTAAGAAACTGTTTGACGTCTTTGGTGTAAATATTAAGTGGAATAACGCAGTGTTCGTTGGAAAAGAGCAGTTTTGCATTATAATATTGTTTTTCTGCATGTTTCTTATCATACTAAAATTATCTTATCGAAGATAATTAATAATAATTGAGACTAACTAGCGAAATGTAAGAATTAAATAAATTTGTCACCACGCCCCATAATATGGTAAAATAAAATTATATTAAATATAGGATGAAGACATATCTGTAGATACAATCTGCATTTTATGGTGGCATATATTGGGTCACTTTATCTTTCTATAGATCTGTTCAATGCTGATTCCTATGCCTTATCGGATATAATCTTATTACTTGTCATATGACTTATCATAATGGCTTGTCATATAACAAGTCATTATGATGAAGTAGTAATAAAGGGGGAGTGACACGTGACTATACTTATTATATTAGCTATTACTATCTTAGTTTTATGGAGCATACATAAGCGAAAGAGGAAGAGAAATTTAATATTAATACACATACAAGAAGCTTGGGAAAATATCTCTCCAAAAGATAACAGCAGTACAGATTTGGAAATACTTCGAGAAGAGTATAAGACTTATATTGCAAATAAAAACAGTATCGATGAACTTACCTGGTGTGATCTTGAAATGGATAAAGTCTTTCTTAAGATGAATTTTACTTCATCCATGGCAGGCGAAAGTTATTTATATGAGCTACTGCACAAGCCACTTTTTGAAGAGGATGAATTAACCGAGCGAAACCGCGTCATCGAGATTTTAACTAATTCAAGTTATTTAAGAACAAAACTTCAGTATAGCCTTTCCGTTATTGGTAAAAGTTGTAGTAGGTCTTTATATGATTATTTGCTAAACTGCGAAGAGTTAAAGACACCGAATAAATGGCCTCATATAATTAGTGCAATATTTCTTTTTATCTCAGTCGCGTTAATTTTCTATAACAGGACTATAGGTATACTTCTGTGCTTGATCGCTATTATTTTAAGTTTAGTAACATATTTTAAAGATAGAGCAGCAATGGAAAGCGACTTACCACTCGTTCGAATCGTTGGTAATATGCTAATGGCTGCTAAAGAACTTAGTCAAATGACTGATACAAATTTATCCTGTTATTTTAATAAGATAAAAGTTAGTCAAAAGCTATGCAAGCAATTTAAGATTACGATTAGAGCCATTAGCTCTGGCGTAACATCTTTTGCCTCAGATATGGATATAGTTTCTGACTACTTAAGAATATTAACTCATATTGATATTTTTCTTTATAACAGCTACATAAAAAAGTTAAAAGCCTCTTACAAAGAATTAATTCTTATCTATCAAATCGTAGGTTTTTTAGATAGTATGGTAGCAATAGCAAAATATCGAAAAAATCAGTTGTATTTTTGTACCCCTAATTTTACTGATACCTTAAGTATTGTTACTACGGATATTTATCATCCTCTGATTAATACTGCTGTAGCTAATGATTTTACAGGAACAAGAAGCACTTTGTTCACAGGTACAAATGCTTCTGGAAAGTCAACATTTTTACGTACTTTAGGAATTAATGCTTTGTTAGCCCAGACGATTTATACGGTACACGCAACGCGTTTCGAAACTAATTTTTATCATATACATACATCGATTTCATTAAAAGATGATTTAGAACAACATGAGAGCTATTATATGGCAGAAATCAAAGCTTTGAAATGAATTTTTGATAGAGCTAAGGAAGGGAATAGAGTACTCTGTTTTATTGATGAAGTTTTAAAAGGAACGAATACATTAGAACGTATCGCAGCCTCAACCGAAGTTTTAAAAGAACTTTTACAGTATCATGTATTGTGTTTCGCTGCAACACATGACACTGAACTCACCAAATTATTAGGTGACTCCTATCAAAACATGCATTTTAAAGAGACAATTACAGATAATGAGCTCCATTTTGATTATAAAATCAAAGCTGGTGTATGTACCTCTGGAAATGCTATTAAGTTATTAGAAATCATGGGATTTTCAAAAGAACTAATTCAAAATTCAGTAGATAGAATACAGCTCTATAAAGGGACCGGCGGTTGGTATTAGAAGCAATATGTTATTATCATGAATCTTAAATAATATGGAGAATGAAATATGAATAAAAATAAAATTGGGTTAATTCGAGTAATAATTGCTATTGTTATCCTTGCTTTTGTACTCATTGCCTTCGTTATAATAGGGAAAAAGGGAATTAAGGCAGAACTATTAGAGGATAGTATTGTAGTAACCGCGTTTTTGTTTGATGAAAAAGTAAGTTATGATAATGTTGAAAGTGTTGAGCTCTGTGACAATATTGATTATGGACGTAGATCATTTGGTGTTGGAACGTTTCAAATTAAAAGTGGCAATTTCCATAATGATAGATTCGGTGATTATAAATTAGCCATAACTGAGGCATCCACTAACTGTATTGTTATTAAGATACTGGGTGGATCATACTTGGTATTTAACCAAAAAAGTAATCAAGATACCAATGATTTTTATACAAAGCTTATTCAAAAAGTTCCTGTGATAAAATAGGAAATTTACTCTGAAATATCATAGAAAAGAGTTATAATGAAAAAGCAGTCAAAAAGTAATAATAAAATATTAGTGTCTAAAAGTTATAGTAAAAATTAGTCTAAAAGTTATAGTAAAAATTAGTTGACAGCTATCAAAGTTAGTGCTAAACTTTCAGATAATTTCAAATCAAAACAGCGTTGATAAGGAATATTATATATTCACTTGATTTCAGAGAGAGAATGGTTGGTGCGAATTCTTAAGATGGTGATATAAAAGGCGCCTTTGAGCTATGGATTGAACAGGAAATTCCTTAGTAGATACCATCGGAATCCCACCGTTATCTTCGGGAACAGCATAAAGATGATACACTTTCTCGTGCTGATAAAGTGCAGATTAAGCAAGATAAACCAGTAACTGATTTACTTGTAAATATCTGAATTTAGGTGGTACCGCGGATTATATTCGCCCTAAGCTATGATAGCTTAGGGCTTTTTTTATTTCCTAAAAATTCGCTCGCGTTAACTAATTAAATATCTTCTAAGGCTATCTACATCACAAAATTTTATTTAAAAGGAGGTTTATTATGAGTAAGTTTTCAATGGAACAAATGGTTGCATACTGTAATCAGTACGGATTTATCTTTCAAGGTAGTGAGATTTACGGAGGTTTAGCAAATACTTGGGATTATGGTCCTTTAGGTACCAGACTTAAGAATAACATTAAAGACGCTTGGCGATATTACTTTATTCAGAATAGGGATAATAGCTATGAACTAGATTCTGATATTCTTATGAATCCTAGAGTTTGGGAAGCTAGTGGACATTTATCTAGTTTTACTGATCCTTTGCTTGATTGTAAACATTGCAAAACAAGACATCGAGCTGATAGTTTGATTCAAAACTATAAGAAAGACTTAAATGTTGATACTATGACACAATTAGAAATGTCAAACTATATTCAAGAGCAAAAAATTCCTTGCCCTGTCTGTGGGGCTAGTAACTATACTGATATCCGTCAGTTCAATCTGATGTTTGCAACCAAACGAGGTGTTACAGAAGATAGTTCCAGTACTATATATTTACGTCCAGAAAATGCACAGGGTGAATACGTTAACTATCTGAATGTAATGCGTAGTATGAGAGCAAAGCTTCCATTCAGCATAGGTCAGATTGGTAAAGCGTTTCGTAATGAGATTACACCGGGAAGCTTTACCTTTCGAACAATAGAATTTGAACAAATGGAATATCAGACTTTTTGTAAAAAAGGCTCCGATGATGAGCTTTATCAATATTTTAAAGATTACGGAATATCCTTCTTTGAATACTTAGGTATAGACAATAACCACCTTAGATTCCGTGACCATGAAAAGTTGGCCCATTACGCAAAAGCAGCGTGTGACATCGAATATTTATTCCCTTTTGGCTGGGGTGAAATCAATGGAACTCACAACCGCACGGATTTTGATTTAAAAAGACATCAAGAGTTTTCTAAAGTAAACTTAGAATATTTTGATGAAAACAGTAAGGAGAAAATTATACCCTATATCATTGAATCCACCTATGGACTCGATAGAATCATACTTGCGATTTTATTCGAATCCTTAGTAGAAGAGAAGATTAACGAGAATGACAGCAGATTAGTACTTAAGATTTCAAAAATTCTTTCACCAGTCAAAGTAAATGTGCTACCACTGATCAAGAATCGTCACGGTGAGAAAGCAACGGAGGTTTATCAGTTACTACGTAAACACATGATGGCTAGTTATGACGAATCAGGAACCATTGGAAAACGCTATCGTAGAGGTGATGCCATCGGAACACCATATGCAGTTACAATAGACGATGAGACATTAGAGAAGGGGCTTATCACTATTAGGGATAGAGATACCATGGAGCAAAAGGTTGTTGCTTTAGAAAATGTTCTTGAGGAATTAAGAGTGATGTTAGAAATATAGGTATAATGGGCAGGGGTTATACAGAAGCATGAAAAAAGCGGATGTTGTCAGTGTAAATTATCTTATATAATCAGGATTACTAATAGTTATAATTACTGGATTACAATGAAAAGGTATATGCTTGGATAAAACTTTTCCTTACATATACCTTTTATTAGTCTATAAATTATTGTTCAGCACCAAGCCAATCGACCAACCATTCACCATTCACTTTTTTTAATTCCATAGATACATACTTATTTACGTCCTTTCCAACTGGTGTAAATAAGTAGGAAGTTACTATTTTATCATCTGACTTTATAGCATCCAAAATAAATTGGCACTCAAATCTAATTAAATCTACTTGATAATCAGAAAAGCTATTTACTAACTTTATTGCATCACTCGGGTTAATCAAATATTTTTTTAGTTCATTTGCATCTCCAGTTAATACTCCCCTTGCTGCCCCAAATGCGGTTACTCTAAACTGTACGCCATCTGGACTGCTCAAAAACTCAGCTTCTGATTGATAACCTGCATTTGGTGAAGATGGACGGGGATTTAGCTCTTTAACACTTGATTTAATCGTATCAATTTGGGAAAACATTGATTTATAAGAAGATACCATCTCACTATCATTCTCGTTATATTGCGAATCTATTGGTGTGCGAAGCATATAGGTATATTTTTTCGTTTGCAAGACTATACTACTTTGACCATCTTGCAGAGGAGGAGCAGTTTCTGTCCATGTTCCAAGCCACCGATCAATATAGAACAAAGTACCTTGATCAGGGGAAGCTTCTCTTATTGCTTTGTGATAAACTTCGATTCTGGCACCGCCATCCGGACAAGTCTCCACATAATTCACATTTATTCCTATTTTGTCATTCCATTCTGCAGGAAGTTCAATTGAAAAACCAAGTACATCATATTCATATAGAACGTTGCGTACGGTGTTCTCTTTTACAAGTTCATCTTCTTGTTGAGGATTCTCAATTGCTGTATTATTAACTGGCTGATTATTACTTATATTCTTTTCAGGTTCTTTTTCATTCGTGTTAGTTTGTGTACAGGCAATAAGTAATCCACTGATCATAATGCATAAAGTAATGAAACACAGTGAAATTTTACCTTTTCGTTTTTTAGTAGTGTTCAATATGTTAGAAAATCTTTGTTTCATCATTTTCTTCCCCCCTTTAAATTGCGTGGATAGAACTACATCTTTATTTAGATCTTCTTTTAATGAGTTTAAAATAGCTTGACTATAGAGTTTTTTGTATGCCATATCAAAATTTTTAATAACTTCATCATCACAAGAAAACTCTATATCTTTATGAGCAGACTTAACCATAAGATATACAAATGGATTGAACCAATGAATTGCATTTGCAAGAGTGAGTAGGAGTTTAAACAAAAGATCATGCCTTTTATAATGAATAAGTTCATGTCTTAAAATCACTTCTAAATCATATTTTGTAATATTTTTATCAGATAAGAATAAAGTAGGCCTTATGAAACCATACATCATAGGGCTACATAGATTGTTAGTTAGGCGAATTCTAGGTTTTTTTATATTTAACTCAACACATAGTTGGTTAAATATTAGTAAGATATTATCATTTGTGACAATATCACTGTTTCTTACCATTTTTTTATGAAAAATGCTATATATAATAATTATTCGAAAAATAAATAATACTGCTCCTATCAGCCATATAGAAGAGAGGATTTTTGTTAATGAGTAACTATGAATTCTTTCTGATGTCTTTTGTATACGGGTTTCTTCAGCCAAATCTGTTAGTGATATGATATTTTGATTATTTATTGGCTGATTAGTTGAGAGTGTATTAGAGGGGAGTGTATTAGAGGGGAGTGTATTAGAGGGGATAACCAGTTTGACAGGCGTATTCGGAAGAGTAAAGTTAAATGGAATTATAAGACGTATTGTGAGAATTAGCCATAGTATATATCTCCATTTCGCTACATACCTCTTTTTAATAAAGGGTGTAATAAGTAATAAGGTGAGGATAATGATGGAAGAGGATAAAGAAATCTCAATTATGGAACTAAAAAGATTCTCACACATAGTTTATATCCCCCTAGATTTTTCTTCTATAAATAAGGCTAATTCTTCTAAGTCTTTATTCGTAATTGCATTGCTTTCATATAGGCTGGTTACAAATCTTGTGATTGAATTTCCATTTAACTTTTCCAAAAAGTATCCATTTTCCCTTGCTATATAATCTTGTTTCTCAATTAAAACTTCATAATATCGATGTTTTGCTTGTTTATAGCTTTTTAGGAATCCTCTATTGATTAATCTATTAAGTAACGTTTGTAAGGCGCTCACATTCCATGGCCTTTTTTCATCTAAATATTTTTTCAATTGTGCTGTTGATATAGGTGTTTCATTATTCCAAATTACTTTCATTATTTCTAATTCTGTATCAGGTAATTTGTCAATTTTTTTAACCATAGTATCATCTCCTACAAATGTATTATACCAATATATTACATTTGTAGGAGATGATTGTCAATACTCAAATTGATATTTTAAATGAAAAACCAAATAGATCCTACATTTTAGCAATACGTATTTGTAACTTGCGAAGCTATGTATGAAATTGCAGAATCCCAATCTTCATTCGTAATATCAATAATTTGGGATTGAACCGATAATTGTGAGAGCACAGACAAATCTATCTGTTTACGTTTCTCCCAAAACTCAATTCGCCCGTTATCAGGAGGCGTTTGTTTACGGCTGTCACGCGCTTTTATTAAACGTTCACAAACATTATCAGAGGACAGATAAAAAATAATTGGGTTCATAGAACGAATAATATGAAGCAATGTTTCTATGTGCTCCACTAATTCAGCTTCCGATGCGTTGTAATTACGAATTAGATCGTTTGTTATATGTCCGACAAGTGAAGCGTCAAAGATGACATAATCGTTCTCACTAACACCATTATAAGCGAACTCTTTCCAAAGATTCGTAAACACTTCGGTGAATTTAGATAATGGTACTGTATTTACAGGATTGTAACAAAATTCATGTTTATGTAATTTAGCATGAAGTTCTGAAGAATATAGCGGTGTACACTCCACTTGATACCGAAGCAGAATATAATCATCTCTATATATGATGTTTTTAGATAGTTCCTCAGCAAATGTCGGATATACAATCAAAAGGTTTTCATATTCGGGTATTGTGAAGTAAGCCGCCCAACACAAATCAAGGGGGCTGGTTGGATCTCCCTCAACATGACTTTTTACTGAATAGCCAAGACTGCGTAATTTATCACTCAGTTTATGTACAGTAGTCGATTTACCGACCCCAGATACTCCTTCAATAAAAATAATGTTTTTCATTTTTTCTCCTTTGGATAAATGCGGTTAACTGGCATCCTCCGTGCCGTTTAACATTTCAATGATTATAGCATAAGCAGGGTTACTCATTCAACGAAAATACTTTCATTACCCCTATTGACAAAACCGCTACTCAGTAATATTATGTAGTGGTACTTAGTGTTGTTTAGTACTATAATTACGAGGTGATGAGATGGAAAATTTGAGCGAGATGCTCAAAGGGGTATTAGAGGGAATTGTACTTGAGATCATCAATCGTGGTGAAATCTATGGGTATGAGATTGTAAAACAACTCAGTAGTCTTGGTTTCGAGGGGATTGCAGAAGGAACAGTCTACGCCTTACTTGTTCGTCTTGAAAAAAATCGGTGGGTTCATATTGAGAAAAAGCCATCGGAACTCGGACCACCACGAAAGTTTTACACCCTGAATCAGCGAGGACAGAACGAACTCTTATCCTTTTGGGCTAGATGGAACTTTTTAAACGAGCGCATGGATATTTTAAAAAATGGAGGGGAAAATCATGAGTTTTAGCCATGAAACACAGCAAAAAATCAATCAGTTTGCGAAAGAGCAGTCGCAGATTTATCTTGAAGAAGCCGAGATGACCTACTTGGAGAAACTACGTAGAAAGACTACTAAAACCAAACATAAAATCGGAGCGAAACTGGCTCGTTTCAAGGGAAGCTCTTCCCAGGCAATTGACGCGCAAAACGACATGATCCTTTACATGAGTGATTACATGAACGACTTAATGTCAAAAGGCCTGACCGAGCAAGAAGCCTATGAAAAGGCAAAAGTGGAATTAGCAGCTTCCGGTGTATCCGACATTCATACCGACTTACACGAACGATATCGTCAGTATTATGAAAATCGTGACCCGCGTGATTATGAAGTGATTGGCCTATTACATGGTGGATTTACAATCATTGGCCTTGCAATAGGAGCTATTGTTGGCTATTCGGTAAGTGGCGGTTGGCATACATTTTTAGACGGTGGATGGATTGACACCGTAATCGGTTGCGTTGCTGGTGTGGTGATTGGTGAAGGAATAGCATTAATTTGTAACGCCATTATTGAAGCATTTAAAAGAAGATAGAGGAAAGCTTCTACATTATCTTTACCAGACAAAATGTTTACTGTTGCAGCATTTAATATCTTCGACGATTTATTGAAATCCCTGAATAAATGAAATGTGCCGTGCCTTAAATTTAATGACATGGCACTAATTATACATACAAGGAAAAGTCCGCAAAGCGTGCTTTTTCATGTTTATGAAAAGGATTTTATTGATATTGTTAAACGATCCATTCCTTAAAATTATCATAAAAAGGATTGCCTCATGGTAAAATGTAGGGTATCATAGTTTTTATATAATAAAATTTTGGAGATAAATGTGAAAAAATTTGTTTGCCACATGACAACAAAAACACAAATTTGTTTTCTAAGTGATATGGCGCTTAAGCGTTAGAATGGAGGTTATAGTATGAGTTTTCAAGAAATTGATCTACTAAAAGAAGATATGAATCCGTTTCAAAAGATAGGAGAAGAGTGGTTCTTAATAACTGCTGGTGATGAAGACGGATATAACATGATGACAGCATCCTGGGGCTTTTTAGGGGTTATCTGGGGCAAAAATACTGCAATCTCTGTAGTTCGTCCACAAAGATATACGAAACAGTTCGTTGATAAGGAAGAATACTTTACTATGAGCTTCTTTGGAACTGAGCGAAGAGATGCATTAGCTTTTTGCGGAAGTAAAAGTGGTAGAGATTATGACAAAGCAAAGGAAACAGGCCTTACCCCCATGTTTCTTGATGAGACAGTATCATTTGAAGAGGCAGAACTTGTCCTTGTTTGTAAAAAAGTTTATGTAGATGAGATTAAGAAACAAAATTTCCTTGATATGATGATTCCAGATACAAGTTACCCGAATCAGGATTACCATACGGTTTATGTGGGAGAAATTGTGAAAGCTTACCGTAAAGGTTAATATAGATCACTTTGACAATGATAGATACATTAGCATAACTTGCATAAGAAGGAGAGTATAAGGAATGACAGAGAAAATTACCACAGTATTATTTGATTTGGATGGGACGTTGTTACCATTTGATCAAGAGGAATTCATCCACAGTTATTTTAAACGCCTCGCTATCAAACTAATTCCTATGGGATTTGAAAAAGACGCATTAATAAAAGCAATCTGGACTGGTATGGAAGCAATGATTCATAATGATGGAACGAAAACGAATGAGGTCGCTTTCTGGGAAGTATTTGAAGGCTTGCTTCAAACGAAACGCGAGTTATTAGAAGAGGTGTTTTTAGATTTTTATCAGAATGAATTTGATGCTGTTAAAGAAGTTGTAACAGGCGTTATTAACCACAGAGCACTTATTGATAGGCTTAAGTCCAAAGGTTATCAGTTGGTATTGGCAACAAATCCTGTATTTCCTAGAGAAGCGGTGGCCACTAGATTATCTTGGGTACAGTTATCTCTTGATGATTTTTATTACGTTACAACATTTGAAAATAGTAGCTATTGTAAACCAAGTCTAGGATATTATCTGGATATCTTAAAAGCTATTGATAAGTTGCCAGAAGAATGTGTCATGATTGGAAATAACACCTTAGAAGATATGGTGTCAGGAAAATTAGGCATTACTACGGGTCTCGTTACTACTAATCTTGAGAATCAGAATAATTATGATGTGAATGAATTCACTCATGGAACTTTAGAAGAAGTAGTAGATAAACTTTTATAAATCTATACAGATAGTTCGGTTATTATCTACCTTTCTGTTATGAACGAAAGGCTTTTTTACCGAAGAAATGGAGTGAAAGATGAGTCAATTACTAATTAAAAATGGAACCATTTACAATAGTACTGAAATTATGCCTTTTCAGGCTGATATCCTAGTCGAGAATGGTAAGATATTAAAAATAGAAGAGCAGATTACTGAAACGAAGGAAATGAAAGTCATTGATGCATTAGGTCTTTTTGTGTACCCGGGTTTAGTTGAAGCACATTCCCACATCGGTCTTGATGGTTATGGTATAGGATTTGAAGGCCAAGATTACAACGAGATGAATGACATTTTAACTCCGCATTTAAATGCGATCGATGGTATTAATCCTATGGATGTTACTCTTAAGAAAGCAGCCCTTGGTGGAGTGACCTGTGCTGCAACGGGACCAGGAAGTTCTAATGTACTTGGTGGAACATTTACTGCGATTAAGATGACTGGCAATCGTGTAGATCGCATGGTAGTAAAAGAAAAGGTTGCTATGAAGTGTGCTTTTGGAGAAAATCCAAAGAGAGTCTATAAAGATAAGAACAACTATTCTAGAATGTCCACAGCCTCTAAACTTAGAGAAATGCTAAATAAAGCGAAGGAATATCAAGCAAAGCTAGTTGCAGCTGGAGAAGATATCTTTAAAAAGCCTAGCTATGATGCGAAACTAGAAGCTCTTTTACCAGTTTTAAATCGTGACATCCCTTTAAAAGCACATGCTCATCGTTCTGACGACATCTTTACAGCAATCCGAATTGCAAAAGAGTTCGATTTAAGATTGACAATCGAACATTGTACAGAAGGCCATCTTATATCAGAAGAATTACAAAAAGATGGTTATCCAGTAGCAGTTGGACCTTCCTTTGGTCATGCAACCAAATATGAGCTCCGCAATAAGACATTCGAAACTCCTGGTATCTTAGCGAAGGCTGGTTTGCAGGTATCCATTATTACAGATAGTCCTGTTATTCCTCAACATTACTTGTCGTTATGTGCTGGTTTAGCTGTAAAATCAGGAATGGAGCCATTTGCAGCACTACAAGCAATAACCATTAATCCTGCAAAACATATCGGTATTGAAGACCGTGTCGGCTCTCTTGAAGTAGGTAAGGATGCTGATATTGTCATCACAGATGGTGATATCATGGATTCCATGACTTCAGTTCTATACACATTTATCGATGGTAATGAGATTGATAGAACAGAGAATTACTTATAATGATTGAAAGTTATTTAATTCATACTCAAATTCTAGTTAACCAATAGCATATAAAATGAATGTAGAAATAACAAAAATCCACTTTACTACTAAAATTAGTAGAGTGGATTTTTCGTAGTTTATAACAAAGAAACGTTTACATAACGTTCTATTTCTTTTTTCGTAGAATTTTACATCAGATGAATTAGTAAAGTTAGGAAAAAATAGACAAGCTTATCTAGATATTGTACTATATGTGTAAAGAATAAGAATTTATTAGGGAGTGATAAAGATGAATCGAATACTATTAGTCGAAGATGACCCTTTTATAGTCAATAATCTAACAGAATTTTTACAATCGGAAGGATATATAGTTTCAGCTGTAAATGGCCAGAAGGATGCACTAATGCTTTTAAAACAGGAAGTATATGATATCATATTACTTGATATCTCGCTAAAAGATGGTAATGGATTTGCCGTCTGCAAAGCGATAAAGAGCATGGGGGATACTCCCGTCATCTTTGTTACAGCGTCAGGAGATGAATTTAGTGTCGTAGCAGGACTTGATATGGGTGCTGACGATTATATTAGTAAACCATTTCGTCCAAGGGAATTGCTTTCAAGAATAAAGAGTGTGTTACGACGTTGCGGGAAGGTACAATCTGTCATTGAGATAGAAGGTATTCAAGTAGACACGGAAAAAGGTCTCGTATTAAAGCAAGGGAATGAAATCTTTTTATCGGCACTTGAATATCGCCTACTGTTAGTTTTTTTATCAAATCGTGGTACAGTAATTTCAAGAAACAAATTATTAGAAGAAATCTGGGATATTGCGGGTGACTTTGTAAATGATAACACACTTACGGTTTATGTGAAGCGTTTACGGGAGAAAATTGAGGATAACCCTCAGGAGCCAACGATTATAAAAACCGTTCGAGGACTCGGATATAAGGTAGGTAATTAATGATGTTAACAAGAAATCGTGAAGTAAAAGAAGCAATTCTTCAATACCTTATTGTCATAGTAATAGCAATAGCTTTGACATGGATTATAACACCAGTAGCAGTTCTTCCTGTTATTATCATAAGTCTAATCTTTCTCCTTCTCTTTCTTTATATTACGAAGAAGCGTTACCTTAAATTGAAAGAACTAAGCATGATGATTGATGAAGTACTTCATGGAAATGATAAAGTAGATTTTAACGATTTTAACGAAGGAGAACTATCTATCTTACAAAATGAAATAAAGAAAATGACAATTCGCCTCAGAGAACAAAACGAAGCACTAATATCAGAAAAAATTCAACTTTCCGATTCTATTGCTGATATTTCTCATCAGCTAAGAACACCATTAACCTCTATCAATTTAATCAGTTCATTTTTAAATGAACCGGAACTCTCAGAAGATAGAAGACTCCAGTTAAGCAGGGAGTTAAATCGTCTGACTTCTCGTATCGATTGGTTGGTAAATTCTTTATTAAAGCTCTCAAAGTTAGATGCTGGAACGGCAATTTTTTCAAAGGATGAAATACTCGTTAAAAGCGTTGTACAGAAAGCTTATAATTTAATTGCAATTCCAATGGAATTAAAGGGTCAAGAGTTTTGCTATCAAGAAGAAGGGGCTGTACGTTATGTTGGAGATATCTCTTGGTCAATGGAGGCAATCTCTAATATACTAAAAAACTGCATGGAACATACCGAAGTTGGCGGAAAGTTGATGGTAACAGCAAAAGAAACAGGAATTTATACAGAAATCATAATAGAAGATAACGGACCAGGAATTGAGTTAGAGGATATACCACATTTATTTGAACGTTTTTATAAAGGGAAAAATTCTAGTTCTGATAGCATTGGAATTGGTTTATCTTTAGCTCGAAAAATCATTCAAGAACAAAATGGTACTGTAAAAGTGGAGAATGGAATCGATTGCGGTGCTAAATTTACCATTCGTTTTTATAAAGGAGTACTCTAAGTGACAGAACTGTCACTTCGCAGTCATCGTACTGTCATTCTATCCTGTTATAGTAATCTAAGTGAGCTGCTTATGTGAAGTTAAGTGTACTGATTATAGTGAAACTTAGTGAGTTGCTTTTTATGAGACTTAGTGAGTTGCTAATTTGAAGTTAAGTATGCTACCTATATGAAACTAAGTGAGGCTCACAAAATATCAAAGTTGTAAATGCTAAAAACAGGAAAGTTGAGGGATTGGTATAAGTGGAAATATTACGTGTTGATAATCTAACAAAAACATATGGAGAAGGAAATAATAAAGTGAATGCCTTAGACGGCGTTTCCTTTCGAGTAAACCAAGGTGAGTTTGTTGCTATTATAGGGCCTTCCGGTTCTGGTAAATCAACGTTGCTGCATATGATTGGTGGTGTAGACCAACCATCGCAGGGAAAAGTGTTTGTAAATGGAAAGGATGTTTACAATCAAACGGAAGAGCAGTTGGCAATCTTTCGTAGGAGAGAAGTCGGGTTAATCTATCAATTCTATAACTTGATACCAGTAATGAATGTGGTTGAAAATATAACACTTCCGGTGCTTATGGATGGCAGAAAAGTAAACGAAGACAGATTATCAGAGCTTCTTACCGTTCTAAATTTAAACGGCAGGGAAGGTCATTTGCCAAATCAGTTATCTGGAGGTCAGCAACAAAGAGTGTCGATTGGAAGAGCATTAATGAATGCACCTTCTATCGTATTAGCAGATGAACCAACTGGTAATTTAGATTCAAAAAACAGTCAAGAAATCATCGAATTGCTAAAGTTATCAAATAAAAAGTACAATCAGACCTTGTTAGTCATCACTCATGATGAGAATATAGCACTTCAAGCAGATCGAATCATCGCAATCGGAGACGGAAAAATCACGAGAGACGAGGTGATTCGTCGATGAATATCTTTCAGAAATATACGATTAAAACTCTGATTAAAAACAAAACACGAACGATTGTAACAATCATCGGAATTATACTATCTGCAGCCATGATTACTGCGGTAGCTTCCTTAATTACAAGCGTACAGACCTACCTAGTTCAGACTGTGGTTGAGAACAATGGAAATTGGCATGGTGCGGTCTACAGTGTTTCGAAAGAACAAATAGATAATATAAAACAATCTTCAGAAATAGATCGTATCAGCATTACAGAGGAAATTGGATATTCCCCTCTTGAAACAGTAAGAAATGATACAAAACCTTACTTATATGTTCAAGGTATCGATGATAATTTCCTTTCTATGTTGCCTGTTAATGTAAAAAAAGGGCATCTTCCAAAGAATAATACAGAAATTATTCTTCCCTTTCATCTTATAAGAATAGGTGGAATAGAATATGAGCTTGGGGATACTGTTACACTGCAACTTGGAACAAGATATCAAGATGGAAAAATTCTAAATCAAAGGGATTCATTTGTATTAGAAGGAGATGGAGGGGAAGAATTAAAGATTACAACGGAGAAGACCTATACGGTGGTAGGTTTTTATGAAAATCCTTCTTTTGAATCATATTCGGCTCCCGGTTATACTGCACTTACAGTTTTAGATAACGTAACAGATTATTCTACAATTTATCTTAGAATGAATAAAGCGGAACACATATATGATTTTACGTCTGCAAATTTTCCAGATAATAAGACAAGTTTTAATTATGACCTATTAAGACTTACAGGATCATCAAATGAAAATAAATATAATGTTGTTTTGTATAGTTTAGGAACAATCCTTATTATCATTATCATGCTTGCTTCAATTGCACTAATTTATAATGCCTTTTCTATCTCAATTAGTGAACGAACAAAACAGTTTGGATTAATGAAGTCGATTGGAGCGACCAAACGTCAGCTTAAGAAAAGCGTATTGTTTGAAGCTTTCGCACTAAGCCTAATCGGAGTACCACTTGGTATTGCATGTGGATTACTTGGAATTGATATCACATTAAAATTAACAAAAAATATAATGACGGCTTCTTTAAACTCTCTATTGAATGAAAGTAGCATACCTTTAACCTTATCTTTTTCGCCAATCACTATTTTGATTGCTTTAGTTGTAGGAGTTGTGACTGTCTTAATATCCGCTTACATTCCTGTAAAAAGAGCTATGAGGGTATCTGCGATAGAAAGCATTCGACAAACCACTGATATTAAAGTAAGGGCTAATAAAGTAAAAACTTCAAAATTAACTTACCGTCTCTTTGGTTTGGAAGGAATGATCGCTAATAAGTACTTTAAACGAAATAAGAAAAGATATCGTGCAACCATCATATCCTTATTTCTAAGTATTGTTATCTTTGTTTCAGCTAGTAGTTTTTGCAGTTATCTTCAAAAGAGTGTCGGTGACGTTTACTTTAACGTAAATTATGATATACGATACTATAATGTCGGTGAAATTACTGAAAAATCTAAGAACGATATTTTTAATGCATTATCAAGTATTCCTGAAGTGATTGATTCAAGCTTTCATATTGCAAGATATTACATTAGTGAAATTTCTGCGGACAATTTAAATAAAAAATATTATGACTATAAGATCAATAACGATGAAGTTAAGGCTAATCCAGATAGAAAGAGCTTTGAAGAAAGAACTGATATTGTTTTTCTAACAGATGAAGAATATAAAGACTTTTTAACAGACAATCAACTTGATGTAAAGCGATATATGGATATAAATAATCCATTAGCAATAGCAATTGATTATAAACGAACCTATAATGAGACAGATCAAAAGTTCTATACCTTCGATATGTTAAAAGAAGGAGAAATCCAAGTTGAATTAAAAGATTTGAAATCGATAAATGGATATGATCTTTCTTATACTGAATACAACGAGGAAGGGGAGCGTTACTTTATCTACGAGCCATTGGAAGATACATCCTTGGAAGTATTGAGGTTGTCAGAGGAAGAAGCGTATCAATATAGAACGTTATTTATTGGTGATCGAACGAATAAAACTCCCCTTGGAATCACATCAGGAGAGAACATTGTTTTACTATATCCAGAAAGTGCTTATGAAAGCGTACTTGGAGAGAAACTTAATGATAACTATGGTGACTTCTACTTTAAAACTACAGATCATAAGAAAGCATTTGATTCCATGCAAAAAACTCTAGATGAATTAGGTTATAGTAGTGATTATCTTGATGATACTGCTGCAAATATAGAAAATAAACGTTCCGTAGTTTCAATGATTCAGGTTTTCTCTTATGGTTTCATTGCATTAATCTCATTTATCTCAGTAGCGAATGTATTTAATACAATATCAACGAATATTAACTTAAGAAGAAGAGAATTTGCTATGTTAAAATCTGTAGGTATGTCAAAAAGAGGTTTTTATAAGATGATGAACTATGAATGTCTCATGTATGGATTAAAAGCAATTTTCTTTGGGATACCTGTTGCCATCTTAGTTACGTACTTTATCTATCGTAGTATTAATAATGGATTAAATGTTGCTTTTTATCTTCCGATATCCAGTATTGTAATATCTATTTTATGTGTATTTTTGGTAGTTTTTCTAACGATGTTCTATGCAATGCAAAAGTTAAGAAAAGAGAATATTATTGATGCTCTCAAGAATGAAAATCTTTAAGAAATATTAAGATATAATTTAATAGTTCTTTCTTGCGAGTGTAAGTAAAATATGATATTCTAAGTAGCGTTATGGAATGAAATATTAAGAATCAAAAGAGTAGCCCAAACGGTTATTTATATAGAAGGCGCTGCCAGTCTTTTGATAGAGTTGGAGGGAAAGCATGAAAAAAATACTAAAGATGTTGGCAGTGTGCATGGTATTTGTTATGCTAGTAGGCTGTTCAAAGTCTTCAGGGGAACCGGAGAAAGTAAATCCAAATGACCAAAATCAAAGTAACGGAAATGGAACTGAAGATGGCAATAACCAAAAAGGTGAGGAAGGAACTAACCCAGGAAACTTACCAGAAGGCGACTTAGCAGAAGATGTTATTTTAGTATTAGATCCAGGACATGGTGGTGTTTTTGGAGGCGCATCTTATGATGGAAGAAACGAGAAGGATTTAACACTAAAAGTTGCAAACTATGTGAAGGAATACTTAGAAGAAAATTATGACGGTGTTCAAATTGTGCTCACCCGTACTGAGGATGTTACTTTGTCCAATGATGTAAAGGAAGATTTAGAGCTAAGAGCACAGATAGCAAAAGATGCGAATGCAGATGCCCTTGTAAGTTTACACTTTAATGCTTCTGATGCGCACAATCAAAATGGCTCTATGGTATTTATATCACATCGTGATAATGTAACTAATGTATCTAAATTGCTTGCTGAATCTATCCTTACTGAATTAGAAGGACTTGGATTAAAAAATCATGGTACAGTAACAAGAAACAGTAATGATACGTTTGATGAGAAAGGAAAACCTCTCGATTACTATGCAATTAACAGACATTGTGCCAATCGAGACATTCCAGGAATCATTGTAGAGCACTGTTTTATGGATCATAGTAACGATAAGAGTTATATTGATAGCGATGATGCTTTAAAAGCACTTGCGAAAGCGGATGCAGAAGGTATTGCAAAATTTTATGGATTGATTAAGAAATAATTTGTAAAGAAAAAATTTTAGCAATTTATAAGTAATAATATTAAAAATAATAGATAGAATCTGTTGCAAAATGAGATTGAATATACATTTTGCAACAGATTTTTTTATTACTGTAGAGATATTCACATATTTATAATCTCTATAAGGAATAGAACGTATGAATTTAATTTATTGGTATTATTTGGGTTTTCTTACTTGGACTGTAGGGGTTATATAGGTGAGTAAATAGCTTTATCGTATTACATTTTGAAAGAGGGGATATTAATGGAATGTAACAACCTTTACTTATTTATATTCTACAATATAATCTATCTAATATTATTATCTTCTAACAACTGATGAATCTTTGGAAATGGCTCTAAGCTTCGTTTCAAAATTCCATGAATATAAGCAATTAGGATTCCATAATTCGTGATTGGAACCATTTTATCAGTAGAATAGGACAGGCGGTATTTCATTTCTCGTTCATTTAACATACAGCCGCCACAATGTACAATAAGCTGATACGTTGAAAGGTCAGTAGGAAACTCAGAACCACTAGTAAATTCAAAGTCTATATTTTTACCAGTATAATTGTGGATCCAATTAGGAAGTTTCACTGAACCTATATCATTACACTGACGATGATGAGTACATCCCTCCGATATTAATACTTTGTCTCCATCTTTTAGAGAATCTAATGTTTTCACGCCTGCAACTAAAGTATCTAAGTCTCCTTTATATCTGGCAAATAAGATAGAAAAGGAGGTCAGTAAGATATCCTTTGGAGTATCTTCATCAACTTGCTTAAATACCTGGCTATCTGTGATCACTAGTTTTGGTTTTTTACCAAGCTGTAATAAAGTTTCTTTTAATTCATGCTCTTTTACAACAATAGCAGTAGCATTAGCATCTAATATATCTCTAATAGTTTGTTGCTGCGGAAGAATTAAGCGCCCTTTAGGAGCCGCTTTATCAATCGGTACCACCAGAACAACAAAATCAGAAGGAGAGATAAGGTCAGCAACAATAGGAATCTGCTTTTCTTCGACAGATAAAGCTTCTATCATTTTCGTTTTTAAAAGATCAATATTATCCTTAGTTTTAGCACTTAAATAAATTTCATTGGTGTTATCATTTTCAGAGGAATCATTTAAGTCAGATTTAGCTTTTTCTGTTGATTCTGCTAAGTCTTTCTTATTATATACAATTAGGTAAGGTAACTTTTTACCCCTTAAGATGGATATAAACTCTATATCCTCTGATGTTTTTCCTTTTAATGTATCGATTATAACTAATACTAAATTAGTTTTACGAAGCATCTGAAAGCTCTTTTCCACACGATCTTTCCCAAGAAGACTATCATCATCAAAACCTGGGGTATCGATAAATACAACAGGACCAAGAGGAAGTAGTTCCATCGTTTTTAAAACTGGGTCAGTAGTAGTACCAAGGACATCAGATACTATTGCAATATTTTGCCCGGTTAAGGCATTGAGTAGACTTGATTTGCCTGCGTTTCGTTTCCCAAAGATTCCAATATGGATACGCTCCGCTAGTGGGGTTTCATTTAAACTCATGATGTTCTCCATTCTGCGCATATCATTGTGCATTATATTAGTGACAAGGAAAAGATCATATAATATAAGATCATAGCAAAAAGTATACTTCGCAAACTTCTCCTTGTCATGAATCATAGGTTCTCTTAGAAACGAAAATCTCTTGAACCAAGAGTGATTGACATTAAATTATCCTTAGCAATTTGTTTTACTTTTTCATTTGGAATCTTTGCTAATTCTGTCTCAATGAGTTGATTACCTACTTCTCTAGTTTCCTCATCTGCATAATCCATTAAGAATTCCTTTAACGTCATTAGTGCATTTGGAAGGCAGCAGTTAGCGATTTGTCCACTCTTACAAAGACTCATAAAACGATCTCCGGTACGACCTTCTCTGTAACATGCAGTACAAAAACTTGGGATAAATCCAAGTTCCATTAACCATTTTACGACTTGCCCTAATGGACGCTGGTCGATAACATCAAACTGTTCAGATTTATCATCCTCTTCTTCTGAATGAACATAACCTCCAACACTTGTTTTGGAACCTCCGCTAATCTGAGATACTCCAAGTTGTAACACACGTTCACGAGTTTTTTTACTTTCTCTGGTAGATACAATCATGCCGGTATAAGGAACCGAGATACGAATACAAGCAACAATTTTAGCAAATACATCATCATTGATGCCATTGGAAAAGCTATTTGGATCGATATCATCAGCTGGACGGATTCGTGGAACACTTATAGTATGAGGTCCCACACCGTATACTTCTTCAAGATGTTCTGCATGCATTAAAAGACCAGCAAACTCATAGCGATAGCGCTCTAAGCCGAATAAAACACCAAGGCCTACATCATCAATACCACCTTGCATCGCACGATCCATTGCCTCTGTATGATAAGCATAATCATGCTTAGGACCAGTTGGGTGAAGGGCTTCATAACTTTCTTTGTGATAGGTCTCTTGAAACAAGATATAAGTACCAATGCCAGCATCATGAAGCTTTTTATAGTTTTCTACAGTAGTAGCAGCAATATTTACATTAACTCGTCTAATTGCTCCATTCTTATGTTTGATAGAGTAAATGGTGTTTATACTCTCTAAGATATATTCAATAGGGTTATTGATTGGATCTTCCCCAGTTTCTAAGGCTAATCTTTTATGACCCATATCTTGAAGTGCAATAACTTCTTCTCGGATTTCCTCTTGTGTTAATTTCTTTCTAGCTATGTGTTTATTTTTTAAATGATATGGACAGTATACACATCCGTTGATACAATAGTTTGAAAGATATAATGGAGCAAACATAACAATACGATTACCATAAAAATCTTCCTTAAGTTGTTTCGCTAAAGCATAGATTTCTTCATTTTTCTCTGGAATATCACAGTCTAAAAGAACAGCTGCTTCGCGGTGGGATAATCCTTTTTTTAGTCTTGCTTTATTTAATATCTCATCGATTAATTCTTCATTATGTTTATTCTTTTCTGCATATTCTAATGTTTCTAAGATTTCCTCATTAGAAATAAATTCTTCTGCCTTTTTTGATTGTTTATTATACATAGCATTTTCCTCCCTTATAATCACCTCGGTCTACTGCAATCTCATAACCGATTTTATTCATACGACGTTCCATACAGAAACGACATTCTGCGGCCTCATCACCAGTACAGATTTTATTATCATAGAGCATATATTTGCTTCTAACTTCCCTTGGTGAGAGATTAGGCATAACTACATTGGCTCCTGCAAGGATTCCTTTTTCACGGCCTAAAGGATGAATCGTTCCAAGCGCTGTTGTTGATGGAAGCAGAGCATTAGGAAACATTAATCGTAGGATTCCTATTAAGTATAAGGTGAGTTCTAAAGTTCCAGCAGATTCACTTGCAAAAGGAGTGTCTTTATGTGGAATAAATGGGCCAATACCAACCATGTGTGGTTGTAACTCATGTAAAAATAGTAGATCTTCTATCAGGTTTTCCGGTTTTTGATACGGGGAACCTACCATAAAACCACTGCCTACTTGATAACCAATGGACTTTAAATCCCAGAGACAGCGCTTTCGATTCGAAAGAGTAAGATTGCTTGGATGTAGTTTTTGATAGTGCTCCTCACTAGCAGTTTCGTGTCGCAGAAGATAACGATCTGCACCAGCTTGGTAATACGATAAGTAACTATCATAGCTTCGTTCTCCAATCGAGAGAGTAATGGCACAGTCGGAATAATCACGTTTTATCCTAGAAATTAAATTGCAGATAAAGTCATCCTTATAGTAGCCATCCTCACCACCTTGTAAGACATAGGTACGAAATCCAAGCTCATAGCCTATTTCACATGCACTTAGAATTTCGTCTTCCAATAACCGATAACG